>CAMPKG010000020.1 GCA_946887085.1 uncultured Sphingobacteriales bacterium | reverse complement strand
CGCCCAGACATAATGGTTGCCTAAACCAAGAAACAGTATATCCAAAAATATCAGCAGTCCGAACGACGCGAATATGCGCGTAAGCCAGCCACTAAGCTTTGCCGCAAAACTTTTATGCGTGATGAAATTACGAATGAACCAACGCGCAAAGGGGTGACCATCGACCAACGCAAAAAAATCAAGATCGCAAAGGTATTGCAACACTTTCTCCGATTTTGCATCCTGCTTTTTGCCGATGACGGTCATCATCGCTGTGTTGATCGCTCCTGCGCTGGTGCCAGCCATCCGAAGGAAGCGAATACCGGCCTGCTCCAGTATATAAGTATAGCCTACCAGTGCCACTCCAAGCACACCACCGCCTTTCTGTACAAGGTTCACGTATTGGTGGCCCTCGCCGTCAAGCGTGTCAGAAACAAGTAGTTTCTCAAAGTTGGCACCAAACTTAGCTTTCAGGGCGCTCAAACACTTCTGTACTTCAGGGCGTTGAGCAAAATCTTTGGGAGTAATGGAATTGCGTCTTTGCTGTTTCATGTTGATCGTATTAATGAAGGGATATAAACAAATATAATAAGTGGCGCCGGTAAAAGCAATAGGCTTATTGTGAGCGGCTCAATATTCGCGAGAAGCGCTTCACATCGGCTTCGGGCAAGATCGTAGCGTTCCTAACTAAATGATCGGCGAGTTGTTTGGCAAAACAGGGTGCCAGCGAGCATCCCTTAGTACCCATGCCGCTAAAAATGCCTGCCCTGTTATAAACCGGGTGCATTCCGACAAACGGTGTCTGCCCTACTGTAGTGGGCCTTTCCGCGGCCCAATGATCTACAATTTCAACGGGAAGCTTTAACCAAT
Source organism: uncultured Sphingobacteriales bacterium (assembly GCA_946887085.1). Next base: position 16,667 of record CAMPKG010000020.1, on the reverse strand, counting down.
GTCGAAGATGTGCTTCTACTTTACTACGAAACACCTGGGTTGGTTGCAGGTCGGTGTAGTCCCATACAAAGGAAGAACCAAGCCAAAACAAACCATCTTTCCATGGAACGATCTTCAAAACACCTTGTTTGTAAATATGGCCGGCGGGCAGGTGGGGAATTGATGCGATCAATGCCTCGCCTTTGTTCTTGGTAAAAGGCAGCAGGGCAAAATATGGATTTGACGCTGCTGCACTGCCGCTGCAGTCGATAATGCTCTGCGCCTGGATATCTTTCCAGGTAACACCGTTGTCCTTAATCCCGCAATCCTTCCAGTTAAACTCCTTCTCCAGCAACGCGCCTGTATTTATTAATCTCTTCCGCCAGCCACTTAATATCGTGTTAACGTCCACGAGGTAACAAGGAGCGATCCTGCCAACACCAAAGTAAAAATTGAAATGTGTACGCAATGCATGCTCATCCCAGCGCGACAGGAATTTGTTGTCATTTGTTGTCGCTGTCGAAAAAATCTCCCGGTTTTCGGCTGAGACAGGCATATCCAGGATGTCAATCTTTTGTAAAAGCTGTCGCCCTGATTCCAGTTCTATTTGTCGATAGGTGTCCAGTGCAACAGGCAGTAACTCTTCATACATCCATGATGTCACCATTCGTTTCCCCGTAACAGGGTTTATGAGGCCGCTTGCTATTTTGCTGGAAGTATTTGGATGGTTTGGATCGACTACCAATACAGTCCTATCCCGCTTCACCAGCTCGCGGCTGAGAAGTGTTCCGCAAATACCCTGTCCTATAACTATGTGGTCGACCTGCAAAGGCGCTATTTATGGCGTTGTTATACCAAATAGCAAATATACGACAAAAAGCATGATTTATAAACTAAGAATGACTCTCCCATTTTCTTCGATCACGGAAAAAACCCCGATTCCTTCATTCGCGGGTCCGCATTTCGCAACACCGGTCTTCACATCAAACTGTGAGCCGTGCCAGGGACATTGTACGGTGCCGCAGATCATGGAACCTCCTGCCAGTGAGCCACCACGGTGGGTACAGGTATCGCTGAAGGCTACCAAACCCGTTTCAGTCCTGCCGATCACAATGCGTTGTTTGTTCACGATCACCAGCATCATCTGGTTAAGTTCTAGTTTTGCAGCTGCCGGCACTTCAACCGTGCGCTCATCAGTTACTATACGCTCTTCCTGCCATTTTCCTGCCCCCGCGTAGCGAATATCAACTCCTATCTGGTTGCGGTGCACCAGCGTACCGCCCATCCATCCGGCAATGCCCAGCAATACCACACCAACAGTTTCCAGCAGCAGCATTAAGCCGGAAGCTACATTGATACTTTGTTTCAGCACCAGCGCCACGATGAAAATGATGAGGACATTGACATTGATCAACGCATGTTTGGTAGCCCGTTTCTTGGCTGAACTGGCCGGAGGAACTGTATATGTATAGTCGATGATACCGGGAATGGCAGCAAGCACCGCACCTATTATCCCTGCGACGTTCATATAATACGCTGCCTGGTGATAGTCCTGGTTGTCGTATATCTCTGAAAGGATATCGAAAATATAAGTGCCGATAAAGAAAGCAATAGGAAATGCAACCAGTATAGGATGCAGCGGATGGCTCTTAAAATGTGCCTTACTTCTCATAGAGGACAGATTTTCAACCTATCCTCCATAAAATGAGTGCCACCGATCTTATTGCAATACTATCCTCCCTGTCGATACGGCGCCATTAACCTGCTGTATCTTATACAGATAGATACCGCGTGGTGCCTGGGTAGCATTCCACTCTACTACTCTACTATTTACGTTCACCTGCAGCTTAACCACTGTTTTACCCACAATGTCGGTCACTACGATATGGTAGCGCTCATTTGATCCTGTCATCTCGAATAGAACTTTATCAGTTGCGGGGTTAGGGTAAATCTTAAACGAGATATTCCTTTCGATTTCGGAAATATTATCAGGAACAAAGCTGGGATTTCTTCTGCAGTCTGTTTTTGCCGTACCGGCATATAACGATTGTGCGGAATTAAGGCCCTGGTTATATGGATGTGGCATACCAATATGCGGCCAGGGCAAATTGCTGCTCCAGAATTCAGGTGTCGACGAAAGATAGAGCGATTTTTCAGGCAAGGATGTCGTCCCTGTTGGCGTTATCGTGCCTTTTACGTTGTTGCCGTATTCAAAATGCCCGGTGCCTGCCAATGAATAGTTGCCCTGGAACGGTCCCGTTCCGGTTACTTCGTTGCCGACATAAGTGACGCTATCGGTAGCACCTGCGCCGGTGTTCATAAAAATACCGTAGAGCTGCGAACGGTTGCGAAAGAAAGTATTGTTCGGACCATTAATACCATGCGAATTGTCCACCACTATATGCTGCACAATATTTCCTTCAAAAAGATTTAAGTATGGGTAGTTTCCATGCAACACTGCATCTCCGGCGGAGTTTGTCGGAAGAGGTGGTTCGTCCCAGTAGGGATCTCTTGAATAATTATAAGCAAGCACATTTCCATTAGCTCCAACCTGCAACAGCATCGAATGACGGAGATGTTCGAAAATATTGTTCTCTACCAGGCAATCACCGCTGGTGTATTGCAACGCAACTCCATAGCCTCTTCCACCACCACCATAACCCCGGGAATGGTGCAGGTAGTTGCCTCTCACGAGTATATGTGCTGACTCAGTAATGCCAATATGCGCAAAATTCGTTTTGTTACTGCTCACGCCTATCGCCCAGCAATTGGCCGCATCCCAAAAATTAATATTGTAGGTCTGTGCTGCCGTAGAATCAACCCTTTCAATAGACATACATTCCACACCCGCCCCCTGCTTTGGTACCAGGCGTTTGATGCGGGCATCGAAATCTGCAGGATAGTTCCTGCGCAGTCCCTGGTGTATACCTATTGTACTACCCGACATACTTTCTATCTGCACGATCTGGCCAACGGTACCATACGCCCAGTTAGATGTTATCAGGCTGGTATCATCGCCATAGATCATCACCCAATCACCAACCGCCAGCCCCGAAGTATTGCCCAGGGTCAACACCGTATCGCTCTTGCCGGCCGGCTGTGTAACCGGCCATGTTGTTGTACCCGTCACGCCGTCTATATTGATGCAGTTCAGCGCCGCCCCTCCGATATCAAAGATCAGTTTGGTTGAATCACCGGCTCCCCTGATAACGGTACTATCCGGCAACCTCATTGGATTGGTGAACAAGTAGGTACCCGGCGGAAAATAGATAACTCCCGGATCGCCATTTAATGTTGCGAGCGCTGTTGTAAAAACGATATGATTGGTGGCAGAGCCATCATTGATACCACCATGGTTCATGATGTTCACCACATTGCTATAAGACGGTACCGAGTCCAGCAAACCAGCCCTCGACCAGTTGGTAAGCCGGCTTAAAGGGATCGTCTGGGCACTACCGTGATAAATCCCTCCCAACACCACACATAAAACAAGTGTAAATATATTTTTCATAGTATCGGTATTACTATCCAAGTTACTACAATTAACCATACGCAGGCGGGCATACCGGGTAGCCCGAAAAAAAACGGAGGCGGCGTAGGGGTATATCGTTTTCCGGTTGTCGTATAATAAACCGGGACGTTGGAAGAAGCGATTATCTTTGGCCTTAGATATCCAATTTTTAATATGGAACAGGAGGCGGCCGGCATTCAGTTAATAGATGTCGGCAGTGAAGTCATATTTGAGAGGACCTTTAAAACTCATTTTAAGGCCCTGCATGCCTATGCTTGCACCATACTGAGGAGCGAGGCCCTTGCCGAGGAGGCCGTGCAGAATGTATTCTATAAACTCTGGGAAAAGAAAGACCAGGTTAATATAAAAGAGTCAGTGTCGGCTTACCTCTACCGGGCAGTTTACCACGAATGCCTGAATTATATGAAGCATTCCAAGGTGAGAGCCGCCTACCAATCGCATGTAACCTACCATAATAGCGAGCTGGAGAAAGCCAACGAACGCACGGAAACTAAGGAATTGGAAGTGCGCATACAGACAGCACTGAAGGAACTGCCCGAACAGTGCCGCACCATCTTCCAGATGAGCAGGTTCGAAGAACTCAAATACCGGGAAATAGCAGACGAACTCGGCCTATCAGTAAAAACAGTGGAGAACCAGATGGGCAAAGCCCTGAAAGTACTCCGCAAAAAACTGGCCGACCTTCTTCCCATGATCATTATTGCTTTGCTTAACCTGTTAAATATTAGATCGTGAAGAGGAACCGGGACTATATGAACGACGACATCCTGGTAAAATATTTACTGGGCGAGGCAACGGCTGAAGAACAACAGCTGGTGCAGGAATGGACTGCTGCCGACGAAAACAACAGACGATATTTCGAGCATTTTAAACTGATATGGGAACAAAGTAAAAAGCTGGCAGTAAAGAGCACGGTAAACGAGGATGAAGCCTGGCAGCGTTTCAAACAAAGAACAGAAACTCATGTTCAAAAAAGCAGGACGATAGAGATGCCTTCGCGCAATTTCTCATGGGCGAGGGCAGCTTCTATCCTTTTAGTGATTGCAGTTGGCGGTATGCTAATGTATTTCATCACACGGAACAGCAGTCCTCATATGATCACACTGCGCTCGGGTAATGCAACACTGACCGATACGCTTCCCGATGGTTCGGTGGTCACATTGAATAAAGATGCCGAGCTGAGCTATCCTGAAGATTTTGATGGCGACATGAGGCAAATTGCCCTGAATGGTGAAGCTTTCTTCGACGTGGCACCAGATAAAGACAAACCTTTCGTTATATCGGTGAACGAAGTGACCGTGCAGGTAGTGGGTACATCCTTCAATGTAAAAGGCACCAGCGAAAAGACAGAGGTTATCGTTGAAACCGGCATTGTGGCTGTAAAGAAGAATACCAACGAGGTAAAACTGGCACCCAATGAAAAAGCTACGGTGCTGAAGAGCGCAGCCGCCCCGGTAAAGGAAGATGTGGAGGATGCATTGTATAATTATTATCGCACCAAAGAGTTTGTTTGTAATGGCACGCCACTGTGGCGCCTGGCCGATGTGCTGGGCGATGCCTACAGCGTGAACATCGTCATTGCTACCGAAAGAGCGAAAAACCTGGAACTGACCACCACTTTCAAAAACGAGTCTCTCGAAAACATCCTTTCCGTTGTCAGCGAAACGCTGAATGTAAGGATAGAACGAAAAGGGGTTGACTATATCATAAAGTAATAAGATCAAATGCGCAGCTTTCACACATACATACTGGCAACGGTATTGTCAGCTATATTCTCTTTCACGGCCGTTGCACAGCCGCTGCTTAACAGGCCGGTAACGATACATGCGACAAAAAAGCCGCTGAAAGTTGTACTCAACGATATTAGCAAACAAGGCAAATTCTATTTTTCGTACAACAGCAATATCATTAAGGAGGATAGCATAGTCACCATATCGGTTACAAACAAGACAGTAAAGCAGGTGCTGGATATGCTGTTCAAAGACAACATCAGCTACAAAGAGAAGGAGAAATATGTCATCCTCCAAAAAGCGGATCCCTACTGGTACATAACAGGCTATGTTTACGACGAACTGACGAATGAAGGAATAGGCTACGCCAGTGTCTACGAAAAACAACAGCTGGTGGCGTCGATGACCAACGACCATGGATACTTCCAGCTTCGCGTCAAAGACCGCTCACAGCCTGCCGTTATCAGCGTAAGTAAGGCCTGGTATTCGGATACCGCCATAATTGTAAGCCCCGGCAGCAACCAGGCCATCAACCTGAAGATAAAACCAAAGGAAATGGCGCTCGATTCCATTGTGATCACACCACAGGTGGAGAAGAACTGGCTCGGCAAAATGTTCCTGTCATCTAAACAACGGATGCAGAGCATGAACCTCGACAAAGTATTTGTGGACATGCCTGTACAGGCTTCGGTAACCCCCGGGCTTAGCACACATGGCAGAATGAGCAGCCAGGTTACCAATAAATTTTCCTTCAACCTGGTAGGAGGATATACTGCCGGTGTAAACGGCTTTGAATTAGCAGGTGTATTTAACATTGTAAAGAAAGACGTACGCTATGCACAGGTGGCAGGCGCATTCAATATCGTCGGCGGTAACATCGACGGTTTACAAATTGCCGGCGCCTATAACCAGGCCCTTGGCTCTATGGACGGTGTACAAATAGCGGGTGCCGCCAGCATCGTTAAAAAGGGTGTATCCGGCGCGCAGATGTCCGGCGCCTACGCGCACTCCGGCCGTAGTACAGATGGTGTGCAGATAGCCGGGGCAGTTGCTTTTACACGTGACACCCTTGACGGGCTGCAGATAGCAGGCGCCACCAATCTTTCCGGCCCAAAAACCAGTGGCACACAAATAGCGGGAGCTGCGAACATAGCGCGTGGTGAAGTTGACGGTGCACAGATATCAGGTTTCCTGAATTACGCGAAAAAACTTGATGGCGTACAGATCGGAGTGCTCAACATTGCCGATACATCCACGGGCTACAGTATCGGACTCCTTAACCTGGTGTGGAAAGGCTATCATAAACTGTCGCTTAGCACCAACGAAGTATTGCATTTCAATGCTGCCTTCAAAGCGGGGAATAAAAACTTGTATAGTATAATTTTCGGCGGCCTCAATTTAGACGTTGACAAAAAAGCGTTCTCCTATGGTTATGGCTTTGGGAGTGAAACTGCTTTGACGAAATGGCTATCACTAAACCCGGAACTAACAGGGCAATATATTTACCTCGGCGACTGGGATCATTTGAACCTGCTGAGCAAGCTGACCTTGAATGTAAATGTTCATGTAACCAGGCATCTCTCTTTCTATGCAGGGCCGTCGGTGAACATCTACTACTCCAATATGGGTGGTGCTATCAATGAAGGTTACACCGCCACTATTCCTCCCGTCAACTATTCCACTCACAATTTTGGCAACCTCGTTACCGGCTGGATAGGTTGGAATGCAGGCCTGCAGCTATTCTAAAATTTTTCCGGAAATATTTCTGAGACACGTAGGGGTAAGTCTTTCTCCGGGTGTCATACTTACAAGAAAATAATTTCCGAACACAATGAAAAAGACTGTTTTACTATTATCATCGCTGGCCGTATTTGCTACGGCAGCAGCGCAGACAGCCCCGCAAAAGTTAAACAACAGCGACAATCAAACTTCAAACACACTGTCGCAAAAAGTAAGGGGCCGTGTTGTCGATGCAGAATCGAAACAACCAATTCCCGGTGCAGTAGTTGTACTCCTCTCCAACAGCAGCATTGCTGCTATATCTGATGCCGACGGCTATTTCGTACTAGAGAATGTGCCCCTGGGCCGCCAGTCTTTCCAGTTCAGTTTCATGGGCTTTGAGCCTTATACTGCTTACGAGGTTCCTGTTATCTCGGGTAAAGAGCTGGAGCTGAATGTTGCCATGCAGGAAAGCCTGACAAAGCTGAAAGAGGTTACGGTAACTGCCGGCCGCGAGCGTACGAAACCGTTTAACGAATTTGCTACCATCAGTGCCCGTTCATTCTCTGTTGAAGAAACCCGTCGATATGCCGCATCGTTCTCTGATCCCGCGCGTATGGTGATGAACTTCCCCGGTGTATCTAACGCCGGCGATCTTGACAACAGCATCGTTGTTCGTGGCAACTCACCTAAAGGTGTGTTGTGGCGCATGGAGGGTATAGAGATACCCAACCCCAATCACTTCGGTTCATTAGGCGCATCGGGTGGCCCCATCAGTATGCTGAATGCTAATACGCTCGGTACTTCAGACTTTTACACCGGAGCATTTGCCCCGGAAATAGGCAATGCGCTCTCCGGCGCTTTTGATCTAAACCTCCGCAATGGTAATACGGAGCGCTATGAACACACAGTACAGATAGGCACACTGGGTATGGAAGTAGCAACAGAAGGTCCGCTGCAAAAGGGAAAAAAAGCCTCTTATCTGCTTAACTATCGCTATTCAACCCTTGCGTTGCTGAAAGACTTTATGCCGCTTGGCCAACAGGTGCCGGAATACCAGGACGCAGCTTTGAAGATAAACCTGCCGACAGAAAAAGCAGGAACATTCTCCCTGTTCGCGTTAGGCGGTTATAATCAATCGAACCAAAAACCTGAAGCCGACAGCTCGAAATGGGATAACGACAATCCAAATCTTGGTTTTGACTACAGGGGCAAAATGGGCGTAGCAGGTGTATCGCATCAATACGCACTTGGTAAAGACGCTTATATCAAAACCGTAGTCTCAGCATCCTATGATAACCTTGCACAGGATGCCGACACACTGAACCCATCAGACAGCTACAATAAAGTGCCCATCGAGAACAACAGTTTTACCAATATGGCATATCGTGGCGCGATCTCTTACAACAAAAAGCTGAACGCACGCAACACTTTCCGCACTGGTGTTGTCGGCCAGCAACTGAGCTATGACTTTGCTTACAACTATTACGATGGAGAAAAGAAAGTGTGGAAGAATGTACTGAAGGGCGATGGCAACACGCAGTATTACCAGGCATTTGTGCAATGGAAATCAAAGCTTACAGAAAGACTGACTTTGGTTGGCGGTCTACATGGAGCATACCTTGCACTTAACGAAAAATATGCCATCGAGCCTCGTGCTTCACTCAGCTACCAGGCCGGCAGAAGCAGATACACGCTTGCAGGTGGCCTGCACAGCAAACCGGAACATCTGTCTACCTACCTCTTCCAGGATGGCACTCAGGGACAAGCGATGACCTATCCTAACAAAGACCTCGACCTGCTGCGCGCGATGCACGCGGTAGCGGGGTACGAAACGGCACTGCCCTGGAAAGTACGTATGAAGATCGAAGCATATTACCAGCATTTATACAACATACCTGTAGAGCAGGATACTGCGAGTGGTTTCTCCATCATCAATGCACTCGATGTATATTCACTCATTGGCACCAAGCCGCTGGTAAGTGAAGGTACCGGCAGGAACTATGGGGTGGATATCAGCTTCGAGCGCCCGTTCTCTGATGGGTACTATATTATCGCTACCGGATCCTTGTTCAACTCTACTTATACCAACTACAAAGGCGACGAGTACAATACACGCTTTAACCGCGGCCACCAGGTGAATGTGATCGGCGGTAAGGAATTCAAAGTAACCAGCAGCGGGCGCAAGGTTCTTGGCCTGAATGGTAAAGTGCTATATGCAGGGGGTACCCGTGAGTCGCAGATAGACCTGGCCAAATCCATAGCCAATAAAACAACGGAGATCGTACCCGGCAAATACTTCACGGAGAAAGCCCCGGCCTACTTCCGTGCGGACGCGAGCGTTTATTACAAGATCAATAATCGCCGCGCTACACATAGCATACAACTGGAAATACAAAACCTGACGAACCGAGAGAACTACTATTTCTCCTACTTCGACAGCAAAGCCGGCGAGATCAAACGTGTGAACCAGCTCGGCATCCTACCCAACCTGAGCTACAGGGTAGACTTCCACTGGTAAGCCAATCATCATCAAAATCATTAACGAAAAAATTACAGCAATGAAAAATCTAGCGATCATAACAGTCATATTAAGTACAGTATTCTTTACATCATGCCGCAAACACGCACTCATTGGCGAGGGGCCAATAGTTAATGAAACCCGCGAGCTGCCTTCGTTCACATCGGTAGCAGCCGATGGAAGCGTGGACGTTGTAGTGCATCCATCAAACACAAACCGCGCAATTGTAAGCGGCTACGGCAATCTTGTGCCCCAGTATGAGACCGAAGTAAACGGCAATGGAAGGCTCCGGTTAAAGTTCCGCGACAAATTCATCAACGTCAGGCATAACAATATCAGGGTAGACGTATACACAACGGGTATAAGCAGTTATTCCATCAACGGGTCGGGCAATACTACCATCCGGCAGGGGATGACCACTGAGAATATGGATCTCGAAATTAATGGTTCAGGCGATATACATGTAGAGCAGAATAAGTTCGTGAACATGAACTGCAAAGTAAATGGTTCGGGTAACATTCATGCCCAAAGCTGCACTACTGACCATGCCAATATAACCATCTCAGGTTCGGGCAATGTAAAACTTGCAGTCTTGAAAACGCTGAGTGTGCGGATATCCGGTTCGGGTGACGTGGACTACTGGGGCAGTCCGCAAATAACTAAGATGGATGTTTCAGGATCGGGCGACATCAAAAAACGCGACTGATCTGCATTCAGCGCATTTAAAAAGGGTTCCGTTCGGGAACCCTTTTTCATTATAAGATATCATACTAGAAGTTGAGCTGTGCCTGTATGCGCAACAAACTTCCCTCCTGGTAATTATTCTTCGTCTTAAAATCTTCAGACTTCCTGCTCGAGATAGTGTATTGCGTTACCAGCTCGAAGTTCTTCATAGGCGCCCACTCTATACCTACTTCATATTCGTTCACTTTATAGCTGCGCGCGTCCATCTCGTGTTTCTTGCCGCCATCGTAGTACTGCATTCTCACAAACGGGTAGAACTGATGCTTTTTAACGTTGAAATGATAATTAATCGTAGCATAACCACCGCTCAGGTCTTTGGCAAGGATAGAATCAGTCGCGCGATCAAACTCAGGGCCCCTGCCTATATTGTATTCAGCCTGTATACCGAAAGGCTTTGGATAAAGCACAAAAGATGCCGCAACACGTTTATCGATATAGCTCCTGTCGCCGGCTGTTTTAACGCCGGTATTTATATGGTCGGTAGGTATTACATAGTGTCCTGTATAGCCTTGTATACCCGGTTCTATGATCTGGCTGCCTATCTGGAAAGGATAGGATACACGGCCTACCACATGTAACTGGTTGTTCAGTTCAGGACGATTGGCGGTCTGGCCGTTGAACACACCAAAGCCCACCACACCATAGTCGCCGGAGCCTTTGAGGCCATCATTCACCAGCGAGGAGAAAAGTTTGCGGGTCTTCTCCGGCGCCCAATAGAATAAGGCCGCAAGATCGCGCTCATTGGAAAGCGCGCTATTCAAACCATCGTTACGGTCGAGCGGCAGGCGGTTCTGGCTCGATTGCAAATTTTCAAAGCCGAATGGGATCTTGCTTTGGCCTAAACGTACCCTGAATTGGTTCTTCCGGTCGATGCCGATATCAAAGTACGCATCGCGCAGCTGGCCGAAGTTGAGGCCGGTTGATGATGCCGAGCTCGCAAAGTCAGGCTGGATATAAAAATAAACACGCTCGTGCACCTGGCCGAAGATGATAACGCGCGCCCGGCGGATAAACACGCCTCCGTTCTCGCCCCAGGATTTATCGCACTGTTCACACTTCAGCTTCGGGTTGGTTTCTGCCAGGCGGTTGTAACGGGCCTGTACATAGCCACGGATGCTGATCTTTTCATACCATTTAGCCGGCTTTTTTTCCTTCTTAGAGTCATCCTGGGCACCGGCTGCGAGCGGTGCAAATAGAGCAAGAATTAATAATTTCTTCACGATTCGTTAATATGGGCGCAAAGGTAGAATCGTAAATACTAAAGCTCTTTAAACTCCGTGTTACGGAATTATTAACTTTAGATGACCGCAATGTTAACTCCGCTCCAGGCTTAACTTTCATCCATCTTGCTGTCGTTCAGCTCAATGTTGCGGGTGTGCTTTTTCCGCAACCGGATGTTCAGCATTTCTACACCCAACGAGAAGGCAAGACAGCTATATATGATGTTTTTGCTTATTTCCTGGTGGAAACCGCTGGCCACTAAAACCACTCCGATCACCACAAGAAAAGACAAAGCCAGCATCTGCAGTGTTGGCTGTTTGTTGATGACACGGGTAACCGGCCCTGCAAACAACATCATGATACCGATAGATACCAAAACAGCAATGATCATGATAACGACGTTCTCGACAAGGCCAACCGCTGTAAGTATAGAATCAAAAGAAAATACCGCGTCGATCAGTACGATCTGGAAAATAATGGCACCGAGGCCACCTTTTCGCTCAGCAGGTTTTCCCGTAGCTCGCTCCTCTTCATCTGCCTGCAGCTTATGATGGATCTCCAACGTACTTTTTACAATGAGGAACAGCCCACCGGCAATAAGAATGAGGTCCTTCCAACTCAAGCCCAACGGCTCTGGTGATTTATCCCAAATAGATGGAATGCTGAAAACAGGCTCTGTCAACCCGATGATCCAGTTGATGGCCAGCAGCAGCGCCACGCGAAATACCATCGCGAATAACAGGCCGAGGTTACGTGTGCTGCGCTGTTTTTCAGGCGGCAGCTTTCCGGTGAGTATTGAAATAAAAATGATATTGTCGATGCCGAGTACGATCTCGAGGAAGCAGAGCGTAATGAGGCTTACCCAGGTTCCGGGGTCAGCAAAATCGGGCATAACAAGTAATAAATTGGTAATCATCTTTATACAGGCCTATTGATCCGGCTGCAATTTCGGATAAAATATTAAGCCAAATGAAAAAAGGGCCACAAAGGGCCCCTTGATCACTATGTATGTGGCGTCAGTTCATTGCTACCAATCCATGACGGGAAACCGTATCCATTGTTTTCGATATGCGTCCTGCGGCTGCGTATACCCTGTTCCAGTAGTTCTCGTCCAGGCTGCTGATAGTCACGCCCTTACTGGAACATGAATGAACGAAAAAATTATTTTTAAGGTATACTCCCACATGCGAGATGAAATTGCCGCGGGTCTTAAAGAAAACCAAGTCGCCCTCGTTTAAGCTGTCTCTGCTTGGTAGCAATTGGCTCATCCCATATTGGGTAATAGACGTGCGAACGATATCTGTGTTGAACACATTGCGAAACATATTCTGCACAAGCGCCGAACAATCTACACCAGCCTGTGTAGTGCCACCCCACAGATAGGGCGTGCCATACCACTGGTCGATGAAGGAATAAAGCTTTGTATTCGAGATATCCTTAGGCGTAGCCTGTACCAATCCGGCATATTTCTTCCGCAGCATATTGCCAAAGAAGTCGGGATTTGACGTGTTAGTTTCTGAAACTGTTGAGGTGGTAAAATTGGCCGATGTAAGCTCTGCATCAAAGTCCAGGCCGTATACTGCTGAGCTTCCGAACAAACACATCACTGCAAAACCCGCCCTAAGGCAAAGCGTCTTCAACCTCTTCATATCCATAGTGTTTTTGAGTATGAAGCAAAGGTACGAGCAAAGCGTAGAATAAAAACCCCGAAATGACCGTTTAACGCAATTTTAGGGTAGCAATTTGTTTTCGTTAACACAATAAGTTGTTATGTTAAAACAAGTTGAAATTGCTCAATAATTGCCATAAAAAAAAGGGGCTAAACGCCCCTTCAGTTATCATGGTGTTAGCCTATTTCTTCTTCTTTTTCTTTTTACAGTTGCCTTTTACAAAATGGTCAACGTTGTCCAGCATAATATTATACAGGTCGCGGTTGTACACGTTCGATATAATGATCTGGCCGTTGATAACGTCCGCATCGTAAAGCATATTTGCCGTGATTCCGTTAGTCAGCTGAGCCAGTTGAAGAGCAAGCACTGTCAGGTAGTCGTCGCCATTCATCACCAATACATCTTTCGCATGCACGTTAAGTTCTACCTCTCTATTGATGGCAAATACTACTGGTATCGGAACGCCTTTATCCATCAGCTGACCGCTCAATAATATAGCCGACTCCGGTTCGTGTGGCTCGAGTGCCAGCTTAAATTTGATCTTATCGTAACTGCCAGGGGGAATTGCCAGCACTCCCAGCGTCGACGAAGGAGCAAAAAGGTCGATCTTCCTGTCAGCTTTCGATTTATACATCACATGATCTCCATTATCACCCTTTGCCTCAAATTTCAACTCATCCACCCAGGCGTATCCTGAGAGCCAGGTAAAAGCTGCCCCCGGCACAAGCACGGCCGGGTTGTCAGTAAACACTTCATACTCTAATGCCGATGAAGTACCCATCACCCGGTTATCGGGATTTGAAACATCATCATCATCTTTGTCGCACGCAACAAATACCATTGGCATTAAAGCCACTGCTAATATCGTCCCCAGTTTTTTCATAATCTGCTGTTTTGGTTAAATAAAATTTCGTTCAACGATCTTTCCCTTTGCAAAGATTCTGTGCCAGCCAAGAATTAGCTTATACATCATTTGGCAACGGATCGACCGAATAATTTTTTATTCAACTGTACGTATATGGATTTCAAAACAACGTTAAACTCCCGCGGTGGGCGGGTCCTGATCAAGTTTTAACATTTGCGGTATAAGGGAGGCTTGGGGATGCACGCCGGGCCGAACATTCTCCCCATAATAATTTCAAAATGAACTTTTAATGAAAAGCATTACTCAATATTAGTTTTCCATATAAAAATTGAATAATTTGGATATCCCTTTAAGATTTCTGTAACATTTCATCCGCAACTGCGATTAATAGTTATCACTTATCTCCAAATATCAAACCGTATGAAACACATCCTTGTAAAATGCACCCTGATAGCAGTCGCGGCTTTGCAGCTGTCTGTCACCACTGCCATGGCCCAGGCCTCCGGCAGCGACATACCGATCATTGAAAGAGAACTATTTTTCGACAACCCGGAAATAGCGGGCGGCCAGTTAAGCCCTGATGGAAAGATGGTTTCTTTTCTGAAAGCCTACAATGGCATATTGAATATCTGGGTGAAAAAATTCGATGAGCCCTTTGAGAAGGCGCGTCCGCTGACAGCCAGCAAGGAGCCAATGGGTGGTTATTTCTGGACCTATGATGGGAAGTACATTCTTTATGTAAACGACCTGGGCGGAAATGAGAATTATAACATCTTCGCTGTTGACCCACGGGCAGCAGCCGATGCAGCAACCGGCCTTCCCCCCTCACGCAACCTTACGCCAAACGAAAAGGTTCGTGCTTATATCTTCAACGTAAGTAAAAAGAATCCTGACGTGCTTTGGGTAGGCCTCAATAGTCGCGACGAGAAATGGCATGATCTGTACAAGCTGGAGATCAGCACAGGCAAGCTTACACTGCTTGAAGAAAACAAGGACAGGCTGACGAGCTGGGTGTTCGACTGGGACGAGAACGCACGCCTCGCAACGCGCTCACCGGAAGATGGCTCTACCGAGATCCTGAAGAAAGAATCCAATGGCTCGTACAAAAAAGTATACGACTGCGGTACGCTTGAAAACTGCAATCCCATCGCATTTACCAAAGACAACAAGAAAGTATATATCGAAACCAACAAAGGGAGCGATGTTGACCTGAGCAAGCTTGTGGTGATGGATATGGAAACACTGAAGCTGGCTGATGTTGAGAAAGATCCATTGAACAAAGTGGACTTCGGCAATGTTTCGTTCAGCGACATTACCCGCGACATGCTGTACGTAACGTATACCGACGCCAAAACGAGGATATATTTTAAAGACAAAAAAGCTGAGGAAGACTACAACTTCATCAAAAAGAAATTCCCCGGCAGGGAAGTGAGCTTTAACAGCAGCACCAACGACGAGAAGAAATTCCTGGTTTCAGTATGGAGCGACGACAAACTGCCTGAAGTGCATTTCTTCGACAGGAATACCAGGGAACTTGTATTCCAGTACACGCCGCGCCCTAAGCTGAAACCGTACGAGCAGTACTTTGCTAAAATGGAGCCCATCACTTACAAGAGCAGTGACGGCCTTGAGATACCCGCTTACCTGACCGTACCGAAAGGTATGGAGGCCAAAAACCTTCCTTTGCTGGTACTGCCTCACGGTGGTCCGTGGTCACGCGACTATTGGGGTTATAGCGGTTGGATACAATGGCTGGCAAACCGGGGTTACGCTGTATTGCAAATGAACTTCCGGGGCAGCACTGGTTATGGCAAAAAATTCATTGATGCGGGTAATAAGCAGTGGGGCATGAAAATGCAGGATGATATCACCTGGGGTGTAAAACACCTGGTAGCCAAAGGCATCGCCGATCCTAAACGGGTGGCGATCATGGGTGGCAGCTATGGCGGTTATGCTACGCTGGCAGGCCTTGCTTTTACGCCAGATGTTTATGCTGCAGGTGTTGATATCGTTGGCCCGAGCAACCTGATCACCCTATTGAATTCGATACCTCCTTATTGGGAAGCGGGACGCAAGATATTTACAGAACGCATGGGCGATCCTGCAACACCGGAAGGAAAAGCACTGCTGGAAAAACAATCCCCGCTTAACTCTGCCTCTAAGATCAAAGCTCCATTAATGATCATACAGGGTGCAAATGACCCGCGTGTGAAGAAAGCAGAAAGCGACCAGATAGTGATCGCATTGCGTGATATGGGTCGCCAGGTGGAATATGTTTGCGCACCGGACGAAGGACATGGCTTCCACAAACCCGTGAACAACATGGCTGCTCTTGGCCGTGCCGAAGTATTCCTTGGAAAAATAACAGGTGCACGCTACCAGGAAGAAATGAAACCTGAGCTGGCGAAAAGGCTGCAGGAAATAACTGTGGATCCAAAATCACTGTCGCTGACGAAGAAGATAGAAATTGCTGCATTGAAAGAAATGCCTAAACCGACATCTGACCTGGCACCGGGTAGCTATACATATAACATTGTGCTTGAAATGAACGGCATGAAAATTCCCATGACCATGACTCGAACAGTAAAAGAAGAAAACGGCAACTGGGTGGTAAAGGATGCTATCGAAAGTCCTCAGGGTAATGGAGTTGACGAAGCTGTATATACAAAATGGACCCTGAAACCTG
>CAMPKG010000019.1 GCA_946887085.1 uncultured Sphingobacteriales bacterium | reverse complement strand
ATCATGTGGTACCTGTGGTGGCAGCGGACAGATCAGCCGCAGTCCGGGGCAGCGCATCATATTGCCACACGAAAAAATGAAGGACGGCGCACCTATACAGATCATCAACCCGGATGTGACCATCAATAGCCATCACCGCGATGTATGCGCACAGGTAATGTCGCTGATAGTAGAGGCGCTGCACTTGCAGAAAGTCGATGAAGCGCAGAGTGGCGTAGCCAAGGCGATAGACCAGGAAAGGCTGTATAAATTCATCAGCAATATTTCCAATCATATTTTCGACAAGCTGCTTTATGATACACTGAGCGATATGCTGGCGTACAGGAATGTTGCAACCGTAAATGGTTCGGTGCATCCTGCGCAATTACCGTTTCGCATTAACAAGCCTACGCAGTTCCGCATTAAAACCTCCGCCGATCTGTTGACCGAATACGGCGAAGGTTGCAAGGCCAATCTGCCTGCATTTATCCGCCAGCGTATGGCGCTCGATTTTGTGGACAAGCAATACAGCGGCGATGCACTGATGAAGCGTAAAGCAGAACTGATAACGCAGCTCGACGAACTGAGTGTGTTGAGCACCGCGGAAATACTAAGCCTGCGCGATGCGGGAACGGTAACAGCTGCCGCCATCATGTATTCGCGGAAGCTGCCGTCTGTTATCGATGCTCTGGTGCGCGCATACGGAGAAGCCTGGTTGCTAAACGCGGGGTTTGGAGCAATAAGACTGGAAATTGACACACATATGGAGCAATATGTGAATGTGGAAAACGTTGTAAGAACTTTGCTGAATTGATAGTTGTTTGGATTTCATAGGTTAAGGTTGAAAAGAGCGGTTCTCCGCTCTTTTCTCGTTTAGTTAAACACCGGTTAAAACTCGCGCACAATGATGTATACGTTGTTTTAAGGAAGATATTTGTGAATCAGCTATTAAGATGCCCAATTCTCCATCCCAGTTTGCACTGGCCATAGTGTTTCCGGGAGCCGACATGTCAGATGTTGTGCGTGCGGCAGTGCGCCACCATGTGCACGTAGTCGATAAGGAAACTCACGATGCCCGGAAAGATTACGCTGCAGAAAGCAAAAAATATACGCCATACATCAACGGCAGCCGCATACTGTTGCTATTCGTTTTCCCTGGAGGGCACTCCGTACTCGCTGACAGTGATGCCAGCCTGGATGTTGCGCTAAGGAGAATAAGGGAGATGAGTAATTAACATTCTTTTAAGCCATATGCCAACATAAGTACAAAGACGACAAACATAATTATCTTGTTTGTTACAATATCCCATCTTTTTGACGGAATGAGATGTGTTGGATACTTGCAAGACCATTTTCCTTTGTTCGCTGCTTCCAGCAACATCAATGGTGTCACAGGAATTCGTTTAACACGCTCGTTCGGTGGCGGGAAGAATAAAGCACCGATATTTTGACCCTCTTCGCTGGTGTGGAAGTACCAGAGATATCCATCCATGTTTACATGAAAGCTCACAGCAAATTCGTCCATCATATTGTGGAAGTCATCACCGTTTATTCCAAGCTCAAACAGGTCGGAGCCAGGTTCTACCTTCTCACAGGCATGCTTTTCTGCAAATGGTTGTATGTCTTTAAATTCATACACAGCTAGTTCATATCAATCGGCAGTGAATACCGCACCGTTACTTTCTTGCCATTGTACAGTCCCGGTTCCCAGCGGGGCATTGCTTTAATGACGCGTACCACTTCTTTTTCAATGGATGTTTGCGGAGCACGCGGTTGTTTGTTCTCCAGGATCTCTACATTGCTGATGCGCCCAACGGTATCTATCCAATAAATCGCTGTGATCCTGCCGGGAGGTTTGGTATTCAAGGGCACCTTGATATTTTTCATCAAGTATGCACCGAGATCTCCCTTGAATTTCGGTTTAATATCTACGGTATCATAGAATTTTTTCTCAGGCAAAGGCGGCGCGGTGGTGTCGCGTGTTATCGACATGGTCTGCGCCTGGGCAGTATAACATAATATCGAGAAGAGTAGGGTGAGTAGACCTTTCATGAGCGCGAAGTTACTGCTTATTCCTATGGTTATCAATATACCGCATAACGGCTTTTGCTACCGAATAGATGACCACTATGGCCGTGATGATGATGATCCCTCCCTCAACAGGTCCCGGCATAGATAATAACGGAAATGCATTCATGCGGCTCGATTTTCACACAATATAATAAAATTAGGATTAGCGGCGTTTTTAGGCTGACATAAATAGCAATTGAAGATTTTTTAAAATAATTTTTGTTATTGAAAATTATAGTTGTAGATTTGCTATTGTAAACCTATCGCACCTATCATGAAACGCAAGAACAGCTCACTGAAAAATGCACGGATCATTCGCAAGGATCCTGAAGCCAGCGTCCATCAGTTTCCACAAGAATCACCATTACTATTGCCTGTTTCTGTAGAGCGCGTGAACGCCGCAGACAAGCTGTCTAACGGACTATTGTCTAATCACATCGTTCAATTGCTCAACAAACGCACCAACATAGTTTTGAAGGTTGGCTACCGCACTGCCTTCTTTCTCACCAAAACCGAACCTAAGTATTACCAAATCCTTTTATCATGATACACGAACACAAAGACACACCTGCGCCGGAAGAACCGGTACTGCTGCCGGACGAGATCACCATTACGGATTCGCACAAAGCGCAATTGCCCGGAATAGACATTCCCTACGGCCATGTCCTGGTAGTCGCTTTGAAACCTGACGGCACCGAGATAGAAGGCAGTGAATTCTTCTACCCCGAACGAAGTTATCAGCGCTTTTATGGTGATAAGGCTAAGTTCGGCGTCAAAAAAAAACTTTAAACAATTATAATCCTTTACACCATGAAACTCTCCATCGAACAAGTCAACAAATTACTCTCAGCCTTACTGGGCGATGCGGAAGTTGCGGAAGATGAGCAACAAGCCGACGCAACTATTGAAACCGAGCATTTGCTCGCAACGATCAACGATGGCATTTCAAAAACGATAAGGCCATCCATTGAAGAACAGCTCAAGCCAACGCTGGAAGCAGCCTTTACCGGTCGCCACCTGGGAGCTTTGCGCAGCGCTGCCCAGCGGGTGTTCAATGTGCCGAAGCGCGAGCTCGAAGATATGTCCATTGAACAATTGCTTTCAAAATGCAAAGCAGCAATAGACGAACGCACCAGCCAAACGGGGGATGAACGCTTATCATCGCTCGAGGCAACGATTCAGAACTATGAATCACAAATGGATCAACTGAAGGCCGACTATGAGTACCGATTGAAAGAGGCTGGCGAAAAATTTATTCAGCGCGATATAGCGGCACGTTGTGTTTCGATAATAGAGAAGCTGCCGCGTAAGGGCGGCGATCTGCAGGAACAGGCCGATATGCTGCGTTATAAAATGCACGCGACCTTTGAGGTGCGTTATAATGAAGAGAAGAAACAACTTGAATTTTATAAAGAAGGAAAGCCTGTAGTGAGTGATAATAATGCACCAATTACTGACGAGGACTTTGCAAGAAGCTGGGCCGAAAAGGCTGGCATACTGGTGAACGACACCAGGCATATTACACCTGCTGATGTCAAGGCAGGACAGCAAGGTGCGTATGCTTCAGGTGTTATTTCACTGAGTGAGGAGGACGCACAGGACGATGCAATGGAAGCCATTGCTGCCTGGGCAGAACAGTAGCAGTTGGCAGTTTATAGTCAGTTGCAATTGGCAATAAGCCACAACGTAAAATATCAGGACTGCAAACTGTAAACTGCCAACTGAGCACAGCTTTGCCCGCGGCTGTTCAAACAACCAGGTATCCAGGCGACTCCCGCCTTGAAGTGGATCTCATTTTCTTAACACATTAATTCTTTATAGGCCATGAGCTTTAAAAATGCCATGCAGTCTGTGCAGAAGAGTTTGCTGCAATATGCCAAACAGGGCCGACCGTACGAGGTACTGGCCGCTGTACTCGCTGCAAGACAATTCAATACTTCGATAGTAGAGACAGACCTTCATTCTGAAGAAGGCAAGAAACGTCAACTTAAGATCAACTATTACGCACCCGTATGCGAAGATGCCGGTACGGGTACCGAAAGCCTTTGTGACCCCGGTACGGTGCTGGCGCCAAAACAGATGTATCATGCAATAGAGCAGGAAACGGTGTCTGCCGTTTACCAGCTGAACCGTGATGATATACGTTATATAGATGGTGCCTACACTTTCAGCGACCATGCTAAGGCTGCAATCAACTCGGCTTTGCCTGCAGTACGCCGTAAGCTGGCGGTTGCGGTTGCCGGCAAATTGGTGAGTAACGCTGGTGTTTTACCTGATGGCAATAGCGACCGTATGTTGCCTTTTCTCAACAAAGAGCTGGGAACAGTAAACCCTATGGGCCTTTGGGAGATTGAACGTACGTTCCGTGATGCAGGTTTTTCAAATCCCTTCATTGTAGGCGGTACTGATGTATTTCACTGGCGTAAGGCGGTGGAGATCGGGGGAATCAATGATAAAGGGCAAAACGTTAGCCAGCTAGGCCGTTCCAATGCCTACTACGATAGCCTGGTGAATGATGCCTTTGGTGACGATAGCAAGGAGCACATTGTTGCCTTCGATCCGCAGGTGCTGAAGTTTGTGAGCTTCAACCGCAATGCCGGCATCTTTGCCACCGATCTGCAAAACATCGATGCAATAGATACGATCTATCAGCAAGGTGGCACCGATTACATTCATGGTGTGATGGCCGACCCGCTTACCGGTTTGCTTTGGGACCTGAATGTGGTGTACGATAAGTGTAATTACCGCTGGACATTCCAGTGGAGGCTTGAGTGGGATATCTTCTTCCTTCCGCCGGCGGTATGCAACATTCCAGACGTAACCGGCGTATTCCACTATACAACATGTGCACCGCTTGAGTACACTTGTCCGAGCGGTACCCCGGCAACACCAGGTACAAGCGATACGTTTGACTGGGAGACAGACGGGGTGGTTACCTACCCGCTGTACGTCAACAAGCTGGAGCTTGCCGGCCAGACAGATTTTCCTGATGTGTCCGTCACCAATATTACTGAGCTGAAGAACCTGTTGAACGAAAGCATCACGGGTTATTCATTCAGCGTAACCGGAACTATGATCCGTTATACAGGCTATAGTGCCATTAGCGGACAGCTGAACGATACTACTAACATTTCCTTCGTAGCAACCCCTTAATATCCTGTCTCCAATAAGTTCCCCGGTGTTAGTAGCGGGGAACTTTTATTAAACCTGACAAACCTGAAACTATGAGCTGTTTAGAAAACATAATATCCGTAAGAAATGTCTGCGATGAAACGGATGCGCCGCAGTCGCTAAGCGGCCTCGACCTGATGGATGCTGCAGAAATATCCATTCTTAATCTCGCACGCATTGCCAATGAAGACTATGTAAGTGGCCTGGCTTTGGCGCGGGCAAAAGTATTACAGGCAGCCACGATGGTCCGTAACGACCTGCTCACGGCAATGTCGGCCAACCATGTGCTGCCAAAGCTGGGCGCTAAACGTTACATGACCGGAGAATTTAAACCTGCCACAACCTTTCCTGCGGAAGCCAAAGAACGCGGACTGACACTTTATAAAAACAACAGGATTAAAGGCCAATTGCGCAAGCTTAAAATACATGCCGTAAAGATCTGCCCGCTCACATCTGTAGAGAATGCTACCCTGAAGATATACGACGACTATGCTGGAGGTACAGTTTCGACGTACAACATCAACCTGGCAGCGAACGAGATCAACAGCTTCAATGTGGCTTACGAGGTAAAAGGGACATTTGCCCGTGTGTTGTTGGACGGGGCGAACATTCCGGTTGCCAGTGCTTATCTCACCTGCTTTACCGGATGCAACGGCAGCATGCCTAATGATTGCGGCTATACCAAAGGTTGGTATGACGATAAGGAGATCAGCGGTAAGGAAGGATTTGGTATCGGTCTTGAATTTAGCTGCGAATGCGACTACGAACAACTTCTGTGTGACCTCAGCAAAACTTATATCGGTGAGATCGTATGGCTGAAAGCACGCATCATGTTGATGGAAGAACACCTGCGTACCAATCGTTTGAACAATTGGGTGGTATATGGCCGCGAAGAAACAGAGCGCTATCGCGTGGATGTGGAGAACGAATATCGTGATAAATGGAAAGTATTTATCAATGCGCTGCCTGCACTACTCAAACAGTATAAGGACGACTGCCTGCAATGCAACGGTATCAGGTGGGTGACTAATGTCTGAATCAAATTCCAGATTCCAAATTCCAGATTCCAGATTCCAGGATCCAATCCCAAAAATATTATCATGTTATCATTTCTTCTTTATACAGTTGTCGCGTTGCTTGCGAATGCCTGTCTCGCAAGAATTTTATTCATCAGCATTCAGCAGGGACAATGGCTTGACCAGTTGTTGAACTGGCAGAAACGTCTGCAAAAATGGGACCTGCAGGGAAAGACTTTCCTCGTAAAAGCAGGCGGCTATTGTGCCTTGTGTTTCTGTCACCTGGTTTCGGTTATTGGTTTCTGGAGCTATTTTTTATTCTGCAAGACGGTGTTGAATGCTTGGCTGACCGAGGCGATCAATAATTTCTTTGTATCTGGAGCCATCAATTTCATCTGGTACCTCGTTTACATCAGCCTGGGTACCAATCTTGCACTTTTGTTTATCACTAAACCTGCCGGTCATGACCCTTCCTGAATACTATCACTATTTGCAACAACTGCCCGAACAATTGTTGCAACAGTTGCAGGCAAAGAATTCGCAACAAAACGCAACAATGCCTGTCAAAAACAAGAAACGGTTAATAAAGAAAACTTTTTCACGAACGCCTAAACCCTGACCACATGCAAACAGAAGATTTTGAAAACCTGCGCAACCACATTCATACCAGGAACAATTATTTCCACCATGGCTATGCTAATGCCTTCCGGAGCGACGTTACCGGCGCTATCTGGGCACACAAACTAAAAGACATGCAATGCCTGCTGCCCGATGATACTCTTGGAAACTATTTCTACCTGCGGACGGATGCCACCATCAGGCTTGAACCACAACCGGCTGAACGTCTGACTGATGGAGGTGCACAGAGGGTTGGTTTTCTTGATGCTGTTACGGTGTACCTGGTGGCAATAGTGAGCAATGCCGATGCTTTTCGCCTGATAGAGAATTTGCGCAATACTGCGATGAGTTACGCCGATATGAATGTATTGCCCGTATCTGCCTCGTGGAACCGTGAACAGATAGTAACAGAGGAATTGGCAAAAATGAAAGCAGATGATGTGGCGGCTGCATTAAAGCACTATAATGATGAAACCATAGTGAAACTCACCATGAATGTTTCGAAAACGTTTATACCCGGCAATTGTATTGTAAATCCTGTAAAACTATAACCATGATCTGTGAAACAAATTATACCGGCCTCGGGATAGCGCCGGTGTGCAACGAAGCCGTCGCATTGCCACTTGTTGCTGATGCCACAGGTACCTGGGCTTTTATGACCACCTTTAACGGAGCCTACCATTATTGCCAGTTCCACGCAACCAGCGGGCAAACAATTGTCGTGCCGGCAAGGCTTAATGAGGATTACACCTATGTCTTCAAGCTCTACAAACCCGACAACAGCATTTTTAATGATACCTGCTATGCCATTAAGACTATCCCGATAATTGACGGTGAAGTTGGACTGACAACAAATGACAACAACACCGTTACAGCAGGCAAATTACAATTCACTGCTTTGGCCGGGCAGGACTCAGTCAGCTACCTTGAGCTGGTCAATGCAAAACAGATAGCAGTATTTATTGAAGGCGCTATCAGGCAGGAAGGAACCAGCGAGGAAGAATATATGTTCGATAAGGTGGTTGGTATCATTTCGTTCAACACCGAATTGCAACCCGGCCAAAAGATCACCATACTTTATTTTAAATAACTACACTATGAAAAGACTATTGATCCTGTTGTTTATTGTATCAAGCAGCATTGCTGTCCGTGCGCAGAGCGGCATGCTTTGGAACAGGTATTACATCAGCGGCTCTTTGTCTGTTGGACAGGAGAGCCGTTTGTTTGCCGATACATCTGCCTGGATGCAACTGGGCAAAGACACAACAAATAAAGGCCTGTTGCTGCCGCGCGTTATGCTTGATAGTATACATACGACCAAACGTGGGCTTTTTGTCTACGATCTGAAGGATTCGGTGCTTTATCATTTTGACAGCAATAGGCGTGTGCGCTACATGACTTATAAAGATTCTGTTTACGTAAAAGACATACTGCAGCAGTATCGTATTACTGACAGCATTACAGAGGGCGTAAATAATAAATACTACACCGATGCCCGTGTACGCAACGCGATATCCGGCGGCATAGGTATCAGCTATAATAGCGGTAACGGTGTTGTGTCTAACAGCGGTGTATTATCCGTAGACGGCAGTGCAGGGGCTGTAAGCCTGGCTACCACTTATTTCAGGAATGGCGGAAATGCGTTTACTGCAAACTCCAGTATCGGGTCAACATCGAATTTTGGAGTGGACATAATAACCAACAATGCTCCCCGGCTCACACTGACGAATCTGGGTAAGACTACCATAAATGCATCTTCGGAAGAGGTGTTCACGGTAACTAACGGGCAGGTCAACAAGATCAACATGGGCATTGGCACTGGCGGACAGATCAGCTTGAATATGCCCTATATATTATTCGGGTCCAGTTATGCGAATGACCCAGCTATAATAGTGTCAAACAGTGGGAGTAACACATTTTCGATAAGGAAAATTCACACCTTTACTTTTGGTGCGCCAGATGGAAGCGCGGGTGAGTTCCGCGGGGCAATGACAACAAGCCAAACGGGTAGTGTGTTTTATATCGGGAGCGCAGCGAATAGTATAGGCACCGGTCATTTCGGTACTTCCGGTACGCTCAACTGGTTGGTAATGCCCCATCATGTTGGCGGCAATTCCGATATAAAGCCCACATCCGGCAACATGGAGGTGAATGTGCTGAATATCCCTGTGCGCGTGAACCAAACCGGTACGGCTAATGGTACTGTTCGTGCCATTTACATTAATCCCAATCTCATTTCGGCTCCGGATTTCCGTGCGATCGTGATGACAAATAACAGCGGCTACGGTATTTACCAGAGTGGGGCCGCTGCTAAAAACTATTTCAACGGAAATATCGGCATCAAAGTAGCTAGTCCTGTTGAAGCATTGGAAGTGGATGGCCGAATCAAAACTGCGCAGCCCTCTGCCAACGGGGCTGGTGCGGTAAAAATTGGGAAAGTGGTCACCGGTGTTTCCCTAACCCTGCAAACGGATAAATACCTGGAGGTAGAAATAGACGGTGTGATCAGGAAACTGGCGATAGTCGATTAAAAAGAGAGAAATTATGACACAACAGGAATATAACATCATTGACCGCCAGCTGAGGAATATCAGCTGGCGCAATATCATTACGCTTATTGCCTGCACGGCGACGTCTGTAGCAACGGTGGTGGGTGTATACTACGGTCTCAAAACCGACCAGGAAATAATGAAGCTTGAAATTAAGGTGTTAGAACAACGTGTTAGTAGACTTGAAGAGTCGCAACACTACCTTTCAAAAACAACATTACCTGCATACGCGGCTTTTTCATTGAATCCCAGTTGCTTTATCATTAAAGCAAGCTCGTCAATTGAAAACCTCCTATTTTGATAGGTAGTATCATGGAGTTCAATAATGATTTGTCTACAATTGTCCAAGGAATTAGGATCTTCCTTAACAATGAAAATTTCCGCTCCTTCAATATCACAAATCAGTACGTATTGACTGATGTGGTTCTGTTGTAAAAAATTCGACAAGGAAACACTCTCAATCGCTATGCTTTTCTCTGAACGATTTGTACTTATGTATCCCGTGGTGTTATCATTGCCTGGTTCAAAGAAAAACTGCTGTTCCGAGTTTGCAATAATGTAGTTGTTGACCGAGCAGTTTTTAATATTGTTCTTCTTTAAATTATTCTTGATTATTGGAATAAGATTAGGATTTGCTTCAACAGAATATATTTGCTGTGCGGTTTTTGATGCTATCTGCATTGCAACAATACCCAAACTGCTACCTAATTCTACAACTGGATAGTTTGTATTTAAGTACTGATTTATATATCGTATTTCCGAACTCTCATAAACGTTGAAAAAAATATAGCTAACGATTTTATTGGTGATGCTGTCATTATCTGTGTAGACTTTTTTGTCATTGTGGGGAATTGCGTTATTGTAAATCCGTCGAATTGTCCAACCGACGAAATTGGAAGCGATTATGTCGACTGCAATTTTTTTTAATGCAATTATTGGTTTTGAGTATAGCAAATTCATACGAGGGCTAAAACTAATAAAAGAAACTAGTCAGTGTTTGAGTTTCTTGCTATTTCTTGCTTTTTTGGTATGGACCCCCACCTCCCTGTTCAATTCTTCCGCTTCGCTGACTATCATTTGTAGGGTTGTTGCCAATATGTTCCCTTTGTGCAAAATATCAAGGAAATGCGTTTTTTGAGCATTTTAATCAGTTTTTGGTTGATCCCGGTGGTTGCAGGGGCACAGTTGCAGTTCGGCAGCCTGGGGGAATTACTTGGCTATGCCGATCAGCATGGGGCCGCTGCGCGACAGGCCCGTCTTCAGCCCGGCATCGCCCGCCAGGATGTCAATATACAGGCCTCGGGCCTTTACCCCCGCGTCAATGCTTTTGCCAGCGGTGATTACTATCCCATCATTGCCACCCAGGTGATACCGGCGGAGGTGTTGGGAGGAGCGCCGGGCACTTATCTAAAGGCACAGTTCGGCCTGCCTTATGTATTCCAGGCGGGCACGGAGATCAGCATGCCGGTGGTAGACCTTGGCAAATGGGCACAACTGTCAAAAGCAAAAGCACAACACCTCCAGGCCGAGTGGGGCAGCAAGGCCGCGTTGGAGAATTATCATATACAGCTGATGCAAGCCTACTACCAGGTATTGGTGACAAGGGAAGTACAGAAGCTGAATTCTGAGAACATGACGGTTGCTGACGAGCTGCTTCGCATTGTAGAGGCGCGATATAATACTGGCGTCCTCAACCCTGCAGACCTTAACCGCGCAAGAAACCTGCGCATCGATGTACAGGCAACGAACATCAACTATGAGAAAGCTGTGCAACAGGGGATAAACAACCTGCAAAGTTTTTTGACAACAAATGACAACATCGCGCTAAAAGAAGAATTATCAAACTTCAATTGGCCCGGCGCGCAAACATCAATGGATGTTACAGACCGCGCGGCCTGGCAGGAAGCAAGCATGAGGGTGCGCGTTGCGGAACTGGCATTGTCGGAAAGCCGGCGTAGCGGGCTGCCGAAGCTGGGACTGAATGGTCGCTATGCCTATAATATGCAGACGCATCTTGACGAAGGAAAGAGTAATGTGGAGTTTGATGTAGCCAGCATCAACCTGAGGCTGGACGTACCGCTATTCCAGGGCAATTACTACCGCTCATTGCAAACAAAGAACAAACTGCAGCTTGAAAGTGCGCGTTACGATGAGGAGCGCACACGCGCAACGCTTACCCAGCAGCAAAACGACTGGGCTGTTCAATACCGTGCTGCATACGACCGTAACGAAGTATTGAAACAGAAACTGGCAGGCGTCACCGAAAACCTGCGCATAGCAAAGCTTAGCATGGAAGAAGGTGCGATGGAGTTTGACGAGTTCAACAACATATTTGTAGAGTACAACCGCGCAAGAATGGAGTATATCCAAAACCTCGCCGACGGTGTTTTGTATCATTTATTAAGCACACAAAAATTTTAAACATAATGAAACGGCAACTATTATGGTTACTGTTAGGTACTGTGGCTACCGGTTGTGGTAAAAAGCAAACCGAGGTGCGCATGGAAATGAGATCGCTCACAGCCGCGGTATATGCTTCGGGTACGCTGGTGCCCGAGGAAGAATACAAAGTCCTTTCGTCGGTGGATGGCTACCTGGTGCAGGCTAATGTAAACGAAGGTGACCGCGTACAAAAAGGACAGCTGCTGTTTCGCGTAAGCAGCGATATACGCAATGCACAGGAAGCTGCCGCACGTGCTGCCGTTCAGCGCACGGTTCCAACCGTGTCGGACAATGCGCCTGCGCTGCGCGAGCTTCAGGGCCGTATTGACCTTGCCCGTATCAAAATGCGTGAAGACAGCATACAGTATAAGCGATATGAAAGATTGCATAACGAAAATGCCATTTCAAAGGTCACTTATGAGAACTACTACCTGAAATACCAGACCTCGCTGAAAGAATACCAGAACCTGCAACGCCAGTACCAGCACCAGAACCTTAGTGGTGACCTGCAATTGCAGCAGGCACAAAACCAGCTCACCATTGCACAGGCGCAATCAGGAGTTGGCAACCTGAAAAGTTTTGTGGATGGACGTATCTATGAGATCTACAAAAAAGAAGGCGACCTCATTACTCCCAACCAGCCTATAGCATTGATAGGCTCCGGGCAGATGATTGCAAGACTACTGGTAGATGAAGATGATCTCGGCAAAGTATTCGAAGGACAAAAAGTATTATTAACAATGGATGCTTATCCCGAAAAAGTATATAACGCCCGCATCACGAAGATCTACCCGCTGCTTAGTAAGGTAGAGCAGTCGTTCAAGGTGGATGCTGTTCTGGAAGATGGGATAACGGTTGGGACTTATGGTTTGAACCTGGAAGCAAACATCGTACTTGCCGAAAACAAAAGCGTTTGGGTGCTGCCCAAACAGGCTCTGCGTAAGGGAGATAGCGTGATGGTGAAGCAAGGCAAAGAGACAAAAATGGTGAAGATCGGTAAGGGAATAGAGGACGACAACTGGGTGGAAGTAACAGGCGGCATTGATAAGTCTTCAATTGTAATCGTCGACTAATGAACTGGAAACTCGCATTTAATATCGCCGTTACCCACCTGCTTACCAAGCGGAAGCAGAGCATCATTGCCATGCTGGGGGTGACATTCGGTATATCCATGTTCATTATCATGATCAGCTTTATGACCGGTGTGAACAAGTTTACTGAAGACATGGCTATGGATAATACGCCCCACATCCGCATTTACAAGCCGCTGGATATAGAGGACGACAAGATCATAGCAGAGAACAAGCCGCAAAAAAATAAGGACTGGTTCGTGGTGCAGCACCAGCGCCCGAAGAATGAATTGCCTAAGATAAAGAACGGCATGATACTGATGCAGCAACTGGAAGCCATGCCCGAAGTACAGGGGGCAGCGCCACAGATATCATCGCAGGTGTTTTATAACAATGGACCAGTGCAGATACCGGGAAATATTTTTGGCATAGATGTAAAAAAACAGGCAGAGCTGTTTGCGCTGGATAAGAAAATGGACAACGGTGAATTGACCGACCTGCTGAAAGCATCTGATGTGCTGATCATGGGTAAAGGGCTGGCGAAAAAGATGAACATCCAGCTGGGCGACCGTGTGAATATCACGACACCGCTGGGTGGCAATTTTAATATGAAGGTGGCGGGGATATTCTCATTCGGCATTGTATCAATGGACGAAAGCAGGTGTTATGCCACCATGGCAACGGTACAGAAAATACTCGGTAAGGATCCCTCCTATGTCACCGACCTGAATATAAAACTCAAAGACATGAACAATGCAAAGCTGTTTGCACAACGGATGGAGAACCAGCTGGATGATGTACGGGTAGAAGACTGGGAAACCGCAAATGCTTCGCTGCTGGCGGGTACACAGATACGTAACATCATGACTTTTGTTGTGTGCGCTACCTTACTTGTGGTTGCGGGGTTTGGTATCTACAATATCATGAACATGAATATCATCAACAAGATGAAAGACATTGCCATATTGAAAGCAACCGGTTTTCAGAGCAACGATATTGTGGGGATATTCCTGCTGCAGTCGATAATGATAGGAGTATCGGGAGGATTGTTAGGGCTGGTCATTGGTTTTTTCGTGAGCTACCTGCTATCGATTACACCGTTTCCCGCGGGTGAGTTTTTTCGTCTCAGTACTTTTCCCGTCAACTTCAACCCGCTGCACTATGTCACGGGCGTATTCTTCGGATTTCTGACAACACTGTTTGCAGGCTATTTCCCATCGAAGCGTGCTGCTAAAGTGGATCCTGTACAAATAATAAGAGGCTAATTATGTCCACAGTATTAAAAGCGGATAACATCATCAAATACTTTATGCAGCCGGAAAAATTCCAGGTGCTGAGGGGCGTGAGTTTTGATGTGCAGGAGGGAGAATTTTTTTCGATTGTCGGCAAATCGGGTTGTGGTAAGAGTACCCTGCTATATATACTCTCCACTATGGATACCGAGTACGAAGGCGAATTATTGATACGCGGGCAGAAACTCACAGGGCTTGGGCAAAACGAGCTTGCCGCATTCCGCAACGAGCACCTGGGTTTTGTTTTCCAGTTTCACTACCTGTTGCCTGAGTTTACTGCTTTGAAGAATGTAATGTTACCGGCATTGAAACTAGCGAAGTACTCTGCGGAGGAAATTGAAGCGCGCGCCATTGAAAAACTGAAACTAGTGGACATGGCCGACTATGCGCATAAACACGCCTCACGGTTATCCGGCGGCCAGCAACAGCGGGTTGCCATCGCACGGGCCCTTATCAACGATCCTGCCATTATCATGGGCGATGAGCCAACGGGCAATCTTGACAAGGCCAATAGCCAGAAAGTGTTCGATATTTTCAGGCGGCTTTCGCACGAGAACAAACAAACTATTATCACCGTAACGCACGATCCTGATTTCGCTAACGGCGGCGACCGCATCATGGAAATGGAGGACGGGCGTATCATCAATATGCACAACCCGGCGCAAACATTGCAATAGCTGCTATCATTTATATTTTTGTGGAGGAAAACGCACACATATTGTCCAACGCCGAACAGAAGAAGATCAACTACCTGCAGAACAGGTTTACGCCGTACTTCCTGATCTTGTTGTTTGTTGGCGCTACTGCCATACTGCGGGCTGTATTGCTCGATTGGTTTTGGTGGCAGCAATTACTTGGCTTCGCCGGACAGTTTATTGTCTTAAGTGGCGTATGGCAGCTGATAAAGGTCCTCAACCGAAGGCTTGAAAAGAGATTTCCTTTTGAGCATGGCCCATTGCAAAGGATGTTTTTACAAATATTCCTGACTTTCCTGATCGTATCGCCGTTCGTTGCGACGATGGCTTATTTCGCTGTTCCCTACCTGCCCGATTTTGTGAAAGAAGAGTTTTCGGTGTTTATTTCCATCAGCTTCATGATGTTTACGGTCGTCATCATCCTGTTCAACTTTAGTTTTTACGCTTCCTACTTTTTCAGGAACTGGCAGGAAAGCGTTGAGGAGAAAGCATCACTGGAAGTGCATGCGGCGGCATTGCAACAGGAAAAATACACATTGCAGTATCACCAGCTACGTAACCAGGTAAACCCGCATTACCTGTTCAATACACTCACGTCGCTCGACGGACTGATTCATACCAACCCCGAGCTGGCTTCTGAGTTTGTGCGGCATATGGCTAAGGTTTACCGTTATGTATTGCAGCACAAGGAAAGTGAAGTGGTGAATGTAGAAGAAGAACTTGATTTCATCAGTCATTATATTGAGCTGTTGCACATACGCTACGGCGCGGGGTTGAATATTCATCACAATATATCCGGCCAGGCAAGAGAGCGTGGTATCGTTATGGTGACCTTACAGATGCTGATAGACAATGCCATAAAACACAATATCGTGCAACCCTCAAACCCACTGAAAGTCATCATCTGGGACGAGGGTGACTACCTGGTGGTGTATAATAACAAGCAATTGCGCAGGCAGATAGAGACATCAAATGCGCGGGGATTAGTACAGCTAAGCCAGTTGTATAGCTATCTTAGCGATAAACCCGTGGTGGTAGAAGACAACCATGAACATTATACCATCAAGATACCTTTGCTCTAATGAAGATATTGATACTGGAAGACGAACACCTGGTGGCTGAAAGCCTTATCAAGCTGGTAAAACAACTTGAACCCGGTGCTGATATATCAGGGCCGGTAGCGAGTGTGAAAGAGGCAAAAGACGAATTGTCTGCGACAAGTCCTGATCTCATCATATCAGACATACAGCTTGCTGATGGCATTGCGCTTGACCTATTCACGGAAAGCAACATCAAATGCCCGGTTATCTTCACTACAGCTTTTAATGAGTATGCTATCCGCGCTTTCAAAGTGAATAGTGTCGACTACCTGCTGAAGCCTGTCGATAAAAAGGAGTTGAAATCTGCCCTGGATAAATTCCATCTACTGCAATCGAAATTCAGCAACGATGTGTACCTTCAGCAGATAGGCGAACTGTTCAACAATTTCAAAAACGGTAAGAAATATAAAGACCGTTTTACTGCACATCTGGGCCGGAACATTGTATTGATAAACGCCGGCGATGTGGCCTGTTTCTCTAAAGACGAAGTGATCTACCTGGTGCACAAGGACGGTAAGAAATACATCACCGACTATCGCTCGCTGGACGAAATAGAAGAACTACTCGATCCTGTACAGTTCTTCCGGGCTAACCGCCAGTTTATCATAGATTTGTCATACATCGAAACCATGCGTAGCGATGAGTCAGGGAAAGTTATAGTAAGGTTAAAGCTGGGCGGTTTTCCCGAAATTATTGTTAGTAAGGAGAAGGCTGCTGCATTCCGGAAGTGGGTGGAAGGCTGATTTTTCGTAAATTTAGGTATGAAGATTTTTGCCCGGTGCATTGGCGTGTTATTCATCTTAATGAGCGTCAATTTCACTGCTTTATCACAGAATGCCGAGTTTGAAGGATACAAAGAGATCAACGGCGTCAACCTGTTCTTTAAAGTGGTTGGCGCGGGCGAGCCGATATTGATTGTACATGGCGGCCCCGCGATGAACCATGATTATTTCCTGCCGCACCTGACCCCGCTCACAAAGAACTACAAGCTTATATTTTACGATCAACGTTCCAGCGGCCGCTCCTATATTCCCGAAGATAGCAGCAAGAGCATCAGCCACCGCATTATGGTGGAAGATATAGAAGCAATACGCAAAGAGTTCGGCATAAAGAAGCTCAACTTATTTGCGCATTCCTGGGGTGCAAAGCTGGCTGTGAACTATGCGCTGCAATATCCCGAGAAAGCGGGAATGCTGATATTGAGCAACCCGGTAACATTCAGTCACGACTACGACAGTGCGCAACGCGCGGTAATGGCGCAGAAGACAAGCGAAACTGATGAAAGGCGTCGCAAGTCGATCATGGAGTCCGATGCATTTCGTTATGGCAATCTTGATTCTTACGAAGACCTGCTGCGCATCACCTATAAGACCTCGTTCTTCGATACGATGAACGTCGGAAAACTAGACATCATCCTGCCTGATAATTTCTTTCAGCAGAATGCACACCTGATGAAGGGGCTGTACACTGATTTTAAATACTATGACATCAATTATTATCCGGAGCTGAAGGCGCTGCGTGCGCCGGTGCTGATACTTCACGGGCGTGCTGATAATATACCGCTTGAGGC
>CAMPKG010000018.1 GCA_946887085.1 uncultured Sphingobacteriales bacterium | reverse complement strand
GTACATGTTCGACAGCAAAGGACTTATAACTGCATCGCGTACCGATCTCGACCAATACAAACAGCAATTTGCGCAGAACACCAAAGATATCAGTCTTGCTGAGGCATTGAATGGCGCTGATGTGTTTATTGGCCTGTCGAAGGGCAATTTGCTAAATGGTGGGATGGTTAAGGCTATGGCAAAAGATCCGATCGTATTTGCGCTAGCCAATCCCGATCCGGAGATCCCTTATCCGGATGCCGTTGAAGCCCGCCCCGATGTGATCATGGCAACAGGAAGAAGCGATTATCCCAACCAGGTGAACAACGTGCTCGGCTTTCCATTCATATTTCGCGGGGCTTTAGACGTACGCGCAACGGCCATCAACGAAGAGATGAAACTGGCTGCGGTAAAAGCGCTTGCCCAACTGGCCAAGGAACCCGTGCCGGACATGGTGAATGTGGCCTATAATGAAAAAAGCCTGCACTTCGGGCCCACGTACATTATCCCCAAACCCATCGACCCCCGGCTGCTGACGACCGTATCCCCTGCAGTTGCCAGGGCAGCGATGGAAAGCGGAGTAGCAAGAAAGCCTATTGCTGACTGGGAAGCTTACGAATCAGAATTGTATAACAGGTTAGGAACTGATGATAATATCCTTCGTTTCGTTATCAATAAGGCGAAACAGAATCCCAAACGTGTTGTGTTCGCTGAGTCGGAAAATCTCAAAGTGCTAAAAGCAGCGCAGATTGTGCATGATGAAGGCATTGCTATTCCAATATTGCTGGGTAATGAGCATCGTATCAAACAACTGATTGAGGACAACCAGTTACAGCTTTCCGATGTCACTATTATTGATCCGCGTAGCGAAGGCCAGAAAGAAAAGCGATTAGAGTATGGAGCGCTGTTCTTCGAAAAACGCAAACGTCGTGGATTCAATGTTTACGAAGCAAGGAAGGTGATGCGTGAGCGCCCCTATTTTGGTTGCATGATGGTAGAAACAAATGAGGCCGACGCGTTGATCTCAGGTCTTACAAGGCAGTACCCGAATACGCTTCGTCCAGCATTGGAGATCATTGGTACCGAAGAAGACAGCAAGCGTGTCGCGGGTATGTATATGATGCTGACTAAGAAAGGGCCATTATTTTTTGCTGATACGACTGTAAACTTCAACCCCACTGAAGACGAACTGGTAGAGATCACACTGCAAACAGCAAAAGCGGCAGAGCACTTCAATATTAAACCACGCATAGCTTTATTGTCATACTCGAACTTTGGCAGCAGCGATTCACCGGAAGCGATAACGATGCGTAATGTAGTGACCAAGATCAAGGCAATGTACCCGGAGATGGTGATAGACGGGGAGATGCAGGCGGGCCTTGCTTTTAACCAGGACCTTTTGCAAGAAAATTATCCATTCTCAGACCTTGTAAGCGGTGCGCCAAATGTATTGATCTTCCCGAATCTCGCGGCGGGCAATATAGCCTATCATTTACTTCAGGAAGTAGGCTCGGCAGAGGCGGTTGGCCCCATTTTGCTTGGCCTGAGAAAACCCGTGCATGTGCTGCAATTAGGCAGCAGCGTGCGCCAGATAGTGAACATGGTAGCTATTGCGGTAGTGGAAGCGCAGGTTAAATGCGGCAACAAATAATTATGCGCATTGCAATAATCGGCGCCGGGGCGGCAGGCTGTTTTGCAGCTGCAAATATTCCCAAAAGCAGCCGTGCAGAAGTTACGGTCTTTGAAAAGACCGGCAAAGCGTTGCAGAAAGTGAAGGTGTCGGGCGGTGGCCGGTGTAACGTCACGCATTCCTGTTTCGAAGTGCCGGACCTGTTGGAGCGATATCCGCGCGGCAGGACGTTGTTGCGTAAATCTCTATATCATTTTCTGCCGGGCGACACAATTGAATGGTTTCAGCAACGCGGAGTAAAACTCAAAACAGAAAATGACGGCAGGATGTTTCCCGTAACTGACAGGTCGCAGAGCATTATCGATAGTATCTGGCAACAGATGATGGATAATGACGTGCAGATACGCTATAATAAATCCCTGGAAAAAGTAGAGAGGACCGATGCCGGTTTTGTTCTGCATTTTGCAGACGGTACGCAATATGATGCCGACCGTGTGTTGATATCCTGTGGCGGCTATCCAAAACCGGAACAATATAAATGGTTGGAAGCATTGGGCCATTCGATCCAAAGTCCTGTTCCTTCTCTGTTCACATTCAATATGCCTAAGCACCCGCTAACAGAGTTAATGGGTGTAACTGTGCCGGTCGTGACAGTTAAAATTCAAGGAACTAAGATAATTGAACAAGGCCCTATACTGATCACTCATTGGGGCCTCAGTGGCCCTGTGGTGCTTCGCACCTCTGCATGGGGCGCCCGCGAACTTGCAAATAGAAATTACAATTTCAATATCCAGGTCAACTGGTTGAATGATGTAAACGAACAGGAACTAAAAGAAACTATTGCACAGTTGCGAAGGGAACGTGGTAAGCAGCAGGTTTCTGTGAAGAATCCGTTTGATCTGCCAAAACGTTTGTGGGAATACCTGCTCCAACAATGCAATATCAACGAAGAAATGAAATGGGGAGATCTTCCTGCAGCTCAACAAAATAAACTGATCGAAAAACTGGTTCGCGACACTTATGAAGTAAAAGGGAAGACCACTTTTAAAGAAGAATTTGTAACCTGCGGCGGTATCAGTTTGTCGGAGGTGGATGCGCAAACTATGCAAAGTAAATTAGTACCCGGATTGTATTTTGCAGGCGAGATACTGGATGTGGATGGTATTACGGGTGGATTCAATTTTCAGCATGCCTGGAGCAGCAGTTATATTGCTGCTCAAAACATCATCAAATAACATCGGATGGAGCGCCTGGGAAAATCAGTCATTATCATAGGGCTTATTGTCATCGTTGCTGGTATTGTTATATGGTTGTTCGGCGACAAGTTGCGTTTCCTCGGTCGCCTGCCCGGCGATATCCGCATCGAGCGTGAAAATTTCAAGGTATATATCCCGGTTACGACTATGATATTGGCAAGTGTCGCATTATCATTGATACTTTGGCTGATACAACGTTTCAAAGGCTAGGTACGAACGTCCAGCACATCCCTCAAAGCATTGCCCAGCACATTGAAGGCATATACCAGGAACATGATCGCGACACCGGGGATTATTGCCAGTAACGGCCTGTTCGTCAGCAGGAAATTGTAGTGCTCCTTTATCATCAACCCCCACGAAGGCATAGGCGGCTGCACGCCGATCCCCAGGAAACTTAAACCGGCTTCTATGAGAATAGCTGTGGCAAAATTGCTGGCTGCAATCACCATGATAGGGCCGGCAATATTTGGTAGGATATGCCTGAAGATAATGCGCATATCGTTTAGTCCAAGTGCTTTCGCTGCAGTGATGTATTCCATTTCGCGTATCACCAGCACTTGCCCGCGGATAAGCCTCGCCGCACTCACCCACATGGTCAGCCCGATAGCCACAAAAATTTCCCAGAACCCTTTACCTATTGTTAGCGTGATGGCAAATACAAGCAGCAGGGTAGGGATAGCCCAAAGGATATTGATCACCCACATCACGGCGTTATCGATAAACCCACCGTAATAGCCGGATATTGATCCAAGCACAACACCGATGGTTATCGAGAGCAATACGGCAACAAAGCCCACTGCAAGACTCACCCTTGCACCTACCAGCAATCGTGAAAATATATCCCTGCCATATCTGTCAGTGCCCATGTAAAAAGTTTTTTTCTCTATCCGGTGTTGGACGATATAACGTTGTTGTTCAGCTAAGGTTTTGCCCGCTTCTGATGGCGGCACTAACTCCGCTAGTTTGAAAGCCATGGTGTCTTCAATGCCATCATCGATATAATGCCTGATAACAAGCTTGTCGTCGCGGAAGAAATAACTGTTTAGCGGAACGGCTCCATAATCCGATGGCGTGCCTTGCAGCCACTCAAGTGCTGATTCGCCAGCTGTC
This sequence comes from uncultured Sphingobacteriales bacterium, assembly GCA_946887085.1. The sequence goes on along the minus strand of CAMPKG010000018.1, from coordinate 13,919 downwards.
TGTTTAATGGTTTTTGGAACGAACAATAATTGTTTGCTGAAACCCGGTTGTCTCGCGCCCAACTCAATGATCATCCGGTTGGCGTTGGGCGTGGGATCGGGGGCAATAACGTAGGCAAAGAGCGCGATAAGACAGGTGAGCCCAATGATGCATAATGCAAATATTGCGGATGGTTTTCGCAGCAGCTTTCTTGCTATGCTATCATCAGTTGCTCTCATTATCTCAGTCCGTGTTCACTTACAAGGTACACAAGCGCCGTTAATGTAAATGCTCCCAGTTTCAGCTCCCTGTGATTCACAGCTTCAAACATATCGTTTGCTGTGTGGTGGTAGTCGAAATAGCGTTGCGGATCGGGGATTAGTCCCGCAGCCGGTGTTCCTTGCCTGTGCAGTACCGAAATATCCGCACCGCCATGCTCCTGTTCAAAATCATATACACCGTATGGATAAAATAGATCGCGGTACATTCTTATTTGCTCCTGTTTGTCTCTGTTCATATCCAAACCTATGCCACGGGGCGAGAAACCACCTGCGTCCGATTCAATTGCCAGGATATGATTTTCTTTACGTGCTTTGGCAGAGTCTGCATAAGCATAACCGCCGCGCAGGCCATTTTCTTCATTCATAAACAGAACTGCGCGTATAGTACGTTTGGGGCGAATTCCGGAAGCTTTTATTGCGCGTATCACTTCAATGGACTGTACGCATCCCGCGCCATCGTCGTGCGCACCTTCGCCTACGTCCCACGAGTCGAGGTGTCCGCCAACTAATACTATTTCGTCAGGATGATCAGTGCCTTTTATCTCACCTATGACATTGTATGACCGTACGGTGTCTATCATCCGGCATTCAGATGTCAGGTGGGCAATGGCCGTTCCTTGTTTTAGTCCTTTCTCCAACAGGTCAGCGCTATGGTTGCCAATAGCCACCGCGGGTATCGGTTTCACAGTATCGGCATAGCGCATAGAGCCGGTGTGCGGAGCATCATCAGCGCCTGTAGAGACTGAACGTATGATGGCACCTGCCGCTCCTCGTGCTGCTGCCATATTAGGCGCCATCCAGCGGTATTTACCGGCATCGCCATAGCCATCAAACGTATTAATGAGGTCTTGCCTGAAGCGGTAATTGAAGAAAATAATTTTGTCCCTGATGTCTTTGTCGGCGAGCTTTTTGAATTCTTCGATACTAGCTACCATCACAACCGGAGCGGACAATAGTTTGCCACCGGTGCCAATCGTATTACCTATAGACAACACAGGAACTTCTATCATTTGCTTATTCGTACCGAACTGAAATTTCAGGTTTTCTTTGCCACGCACCCAGTGCGGCACGTCAACCGCCTGCAGCCATACAACATCTGCGCCGGCCTGCCTCATTACCTTTTGTCCCCATTCAACCGCTTTTGCAGCCTGTGGTGAACCGCTTAACCGGTGGCCTATCGTTTTGCAAAGTACGCGCAGGTTCTCATAACAGGTGCCATTCCACATAATATCGTCTGACATACGGCGGAGGATAACAGAGTCATTGCTTTGCTGCGCATATGCTGGGAGGTACGATAGTAACAGAAGGACAAAGAATGCTTGTTTCATTATGTAAAAATAGCAAAGCAGCGATAGGAACGAAATACCGTTGTTGGTACATTATTTCACGGAATTGTTATAGATTTAGCGCATAAATAAGATCATACACATGAAAAAAATAGTTACAATTGTTTCATGCATAGGCACGGTGGTATTGCTGGCCAACTGTACACCCAAAAAAACTGCAACAGGCGAGATGAGTGCAGAACAAAAAGTTGCTGAAGTAAAAAAGAATTTTACTACGACCCAGATGGACGAAGGTAAAGTCTTATTCCAGGGCAATTGCAGTAAATGTCACAAGCTTTTCGAGCCTGGCTCGCGTACGGTTGATAAATGGGAGAATGTACTGCCGCGCATGGCGAAACGCTCTAAACTAACAGAAGCGCAGGAAGGCCTCGTACGTGCTTACCTGCTTGTCAATGCGAAAGCAGGTTAAAGCTAAGCGTTGATACTTAATATTAAAGCGGCTATTACTAAAGCTTATCACTGAAGTAATAGCCGTTAATGTGTTTATACGGATATTTGCAGCATGAAAATTGGTATTGTCTGTTATCCCACTTTTGGTGGAAGCGGCGTGTTGGCTACGGAACTTGGAATGGCCTTGTCAGCAAAAGGGCATGAAATTCATTTTATCGCCTACCAGCAGCCCGTGCGGCTTAACTTTCACCCGAACATTTATTACCATGAAGTGGCAGTACCACCTTACCCGTTGTTTGAATATCCGCCTTATGAAACTGCGCTCTCGAGCACAATGGTGAATGTGATCACCAACAACCAGCTCGATGTACTGCATGTACATTACGCAATCCCTCACGCGTCAGCTGCATACTTTGCACGGCAGATATTGAAAAAAACAGGGAAGGATATCCCATATATAACAACACTGCACGGCACGGACATTACGCTGGTAGGGAAAGACCTGACTTACGCACCGGTAGTCACGTTCTCGATTAATGAGTCAGACGCTATTACTGCTGTATCAAAAAACCTAAAAGACGAAACCTTCAAGTCATTCCCGATAGAAAAGGGTATACTGGTGATTCCGAACTTTGTTGACACTTCACGTTTCCAACGTACGGATAAGGACCATTTCAAAAAAATGTTGGCTCCTAATGGCGAGCGTATCCTGGCGCACGTATCCAACTTCAGAAAGGTGAAAAGAGTAGAAGATGTAATCAGGGTATTCGAGAAAGTTCATAGTGAAGTGCCATCGAAATTGCTGATGATAGGCGATGGCCCTGAACGGCAACACGCAGAAGAAATATGCCGCAATCTGCCCATTTGCAGCGATATCCGATTTATAGGCAAACAGGAACAGATGGATGAAATATTGAGCATTACCGACCTGTTCATACTTCCATCCCAGTACGAGAGCTTCGGTCTTTCAGCATTGGAAGCAATGGCCTGCCGTGTGCCGGTTATCTCTACCAATGCCGGCGGACTGCCTGAGATAAACATACACGGTGTTACGGGTTTCCTGAGTGAGGTCGGCGATGTAGAGGATATGGCTAAGAATGCATTGCACATACTTCGCGCTGATGATACGCTGGAGAAATTTAAGGCCGCGGCATTTGATCACGCCCACGGTTATGAAAAAGACAGGATTGTACCGCTTTACGAGGACCTGTATGGCGAGGTCATCGAATCCTACAAACAAAAAAGGCTGCAAATAGCATAAATGAGAACGCCCCGGTCACCGGGGCGTTCTCATTTATCATTAAAGAGTATTTTGAGCTACCTGTTCAGTTTGCAGCGACTCCCAATATTCCGCGGCGCGGCGGGTATGTGGTATCACGATGGTACCACCAACGATATTAGCTACAGCGAATATCTCGTACATTTCGTCGGTAGTAATGCCCTGCTCGTGGCATTTGCCCAGGTGGTATTTGATACAATCATCGCAACGTAGCACCATACTGGCCACAAGGCCGAGCATTTCCTTGGTTTTTACGGATAGTGCGCCTTCTGCGTAGGTATTGGTATCGAGGTTGAACAACCTGTTGATGACCTTATTTTGCTTGCTAAGGATGACGTCATTCATCTTAGCCCTGTAATCATTGAATTCTGTTACCTGGTTGGACATCGGCATTAGTCTTTGATCATTACACCTGTTGCCTCAATACGCAGCTCTTCTTTTGGCTGGGTGATCTTTGCAATTTCAGCCTCGCTGGCACCTGCATCCTCGGCATAGTGCTTTTGATCGTCCACAGAGATTGTCTTCTTTTTAGCTATCCCTGATACGATGGCTGCACGACCGGCCCTGTCCTTCGGTATCACGAACTCGTGGTCCTTAAACTTTACAAAAACGTCCGCGCCGTTCTCGTTCTTCAGTTTCATCCAACAGCCCTCTGCCTGGCAAACCTGTGATATCCGGCCTTCGAGTTTTACTTCTGCTTCCTTCTTTTCGTTCATAACCCTTGCCAGCGATTGCATGGTCTCCACATTCTCGATCTTGAACTCTTTACCGTATTTGCTCCAGCCGCCCTGGGCATTAGATTCATAAATACCCGCAAACAGGCTTACAGCCGCGATGAATAGCAGTTTTTTCATTTTTTGAGGTTGTTTACTCAAAAATACGAACCTTTTTCGAGGAATTGGCTGACGTAAGTTATAACGCCGTCTTTCAGGGAGTGGAAAGGTTTTTCATAACCGGCAGCACGGAGTTTGGTCATATCGGCCTCGGTAAAATATTGATATTTTCCCCTGATGTCAACAGGCGTATCAATGTATTCGATGTTGGGTGTGATACCAAGGGTTGAATAGATAGCAGTAACCAGTTCCTTGAATGTTCCCGCCCGGCCGGTGCCGACATTATATAATCCGTTATCAGGTCGGTTTTGCATCAGCCAGCAACAAATACTCGCCACATCATCTACATAAATGAAGTCGCGCATTTGTTCCCCGTCTTTGAAGTTTGGGTTATGCGAACGGAACAATTTTACTTTTCCGCCATTCACTATTTGATTATATGAATGGAGTATCACTGACGCCATGCGGCCTTTGTGATATTCATTAGGACCGTAAACGTTGAAAAATTTGAGCCCGGCCCAAAATGGCGGAGTATTGGTTTGTTCCAAAGCCCAGATATCAAATTCGTTCTTAGAAATACCATAAGGATTAAGCGGCTGCAGCTCCTTAACGACATCATGGCGGTCTTTGTATCCATGTTCGCCGTTGCCGTAGGTAGCTGCTGATGATGCATACACCAGGGGTATATTTTTTTCAGTGCAGGCCTGCCATATTTCTTTTGAGTAATCGAGGTTTAGCCTTTTGTGCACCTTGTAATCCATCTCCGTAGTATCAGTACGGGCGCCAAGGTGAAATATGTACTTGACAGGATTAGCAGAAAGCCATTCGAAAAAATCGTTGCGATCTATCTTTTCAATATAAGATTTATTTGCAAGATACTTTTCCTTCCTGGTATCGGAGAAATCGTCTACAAGAAAAAGATTTTTGTAACCGGCCCGGTTCAGATAGCCAACAAGATAGCTGCCAATAAAACCGGCTGCGCCGGTTATGGCTATGGAATCTCTCGTTTGCATTCGTTGGTGGAATTAGTGACCTGCGTGGGCAGAATCAACAGCCGGCTCAGTTGCGTGACCGCCAACATCGCTGGCACCTTCGTCGCTGTGGCCTTGAGGAGCCTCAGAACCATGACCCTCGCCCGGCGCTGCATGTTGTTCTGTACCATGGCCTGCGTCGTGTCCGCCTTCATCATCGTGGCTCATAACATTCACGAAGTTGACCGCCGCGATAAAAAGACCTGCAAGTATTATAGTAAACCAGAAAGCAGAACGGTAAGAAGTGCCAACTTTTACGTTTTCCGGCTCTGAAGTATGATGCTCTTGATGTGTATCGTGTGCCATGTATTTGTTATGCGTTTAAATGACAAGCGCAAATGTAATTCTTTGCCCTGATTTCTCTAAATGTCTGTGTAAGAATCTATATTTCAGTCGGGAACCCTAGTTTTTAGGCGCCGGCGGTTCCATAACATGCCCGCATTTTTTGCAGGTGCGTTTTTCTATATCTGAGTAAAAACGCTGCATGAGTGGTGGAAGCTGGCTTACAATATCAGTCAGCTCAAAATATTCCTCGTAAAGTTTTTCGTTGCAGTTCTCGCAAAACCAGAGGAAACCGTCGGTCTCATTACCCTGGCGCACTTTCTCCACTACAATACCTACAGTATTTGGTCCGCGCTGGGGTGAATGGGGCACTTTTGCCGGCAACAGGAACATATCTCCTGCTTTAATGGGTATGTCAACAATCTTTCCGTCCTCTTCAATCCGAACATTGATATCGCCCTCCAGTTGGTAGAACAGCTCTTCGCTTTCGTTGTAGTGAAAGTCTTTACGGCTGTTGGGGCCGCCTACTACCATAACAATAAAATCGCCTGTATTCTTATAAACCTGCTGGTTGCAGACCGGGGGCTTCAGCAAATGACGATTTTCATCTATCCATTGTTGCAGGTTGAAGGGACGTGTGACTGCCATAACTTGAAGTTTGTTAGTGTGAAGATAAGTTATTGATAAGTTTTCAGCACCTTCATTTTCACGGTCTCTATCCTTGTGTTGCTGGTTAAAAGTATATCAAATTCGTAATGGTCGATAATGATGCGCTCTTTGATCTTGGGTATGGTTTCGTGGTGGCTGATGATGTAACCTGATAGCGTTTCGGTCTCATCTTCGGGGAAAGTAAACCCGTATTTTTGATTCAGGTAGTCGACCTCCAACCTGCCGGAGAATATATATTCGCTGTCGGCAATTTGCTTTTCGACGTATTCCTGCACATCGTACTCGTCGTTGATATCGCCGAATATCTCCTCCAGCACATCCTCCATTGTAACGATGCCCGCAGTACCTCCAAACTCGTCTATCACCCAGGCAATGCTTTTACGGTCTTTGGTAAACCTGTTCATCAGGTCAACCGCGCTCATAGCTTCCGGTACTGCTGTAATAGTATGCAATATCTCTTTAGTTGCCTGCGGACGGCGGTTCAGGTCGATATGGTGCACATACCCTACAATATTATCAATGGTACGTTCATACACAATGATCTTTGACAGCTTGGTATCAATGAATTTCCTGCGAACCTCAGCCACTGGAGTGTTTACGTCTACAGCCTCAACCTCGTTACGCGGTATCATGCATTTGCGCACTTTTACGTTTACCAGGTACAGCGCATTCTCAAACAGCTCCGTGTTCAGTTCCCCGCTATCTGTTTCGTGGCCATGCAGGCTTTGTTTCACGAACACTTCAAGGTCTACCCGGTTGAAAACAGGCTGGTTTTCCTTGATGCGGACGTTGAAGAGATATTTGAGTATGAACTCAGATATAGAGACAAATACTTTGGCAAAAGGGTAGAGGATGTAATAACTAATCAGCATCGGCACACTGAACAACGCCAGCACCTGCTCGGCTTTGGTACGAAATACTGCTTTGGGTAAGAATTCGGCAAAGATCAGGATGAGAACCGTGGCCAGCAGGGTATCCAGAACCAGGTGCATGTATTTGGAATCCAGCGGGGCAGGCAGCATTTGCAGGAAAGGCTCCGTAAGCCTCGTCATCAGCAACCCATAGATAACGAGCAATACGTTGACGCCCACGAGGCTGGTGCCGATAAATTCCGAGGGGTTTTCCATAAACCGGGAAAGGATCCTTCCCGAAAAAGTGCCCTGCTTCCTGCGCAGTTCTATGTTGAGTTTATTGGCGGATATAAACGCTATTTCAGTACCTGCAAAAAATCCTATCAGTAAAATACAACCAAGAATATAGAACAACAGATTGGATATATCCATAATGCCAAAGATAATAAAATACTTAAACCGTAAAGACTATGCCAGAGCTTCAATTCTCCAGGAATTGCTCCACAGTTTCAACGAGTTCTGTGCTGGCGGTGTTGAGGTCGTCATTGACGATTATGCTATCGAATTGGGTGGCGAAACTAAGCTCGAAAACAGCTTTGCTGACGCGCTCGTCGAGGCTGCTGACAGTTTCGGTACCGCGTTTGTGAAGCCTGTCACGCAGCACTTCAATGGACGGTGCCTGTATAAAAATCGACAGCGAAGCATCGGGGTAGGCATCCTGCATGGCAATGGCACCTTTTACATCTATATCCACAAGAGGGGTTTTGCCTGCGTCCCATATGCGTGCAAGTTCGGATTTCATAGTACCGTAATACTTACCGGTGTATACCATTTCCCATTCTACAAAAGCTTCCTCCTCTATCATTCTCTTAAAGGCGTCCTCACCATAGAAATAATAGTCGCGGCCATGCTCTTCGCCGTTGCGGGGTTGCCGCGTGCATGCGGATACCGAAAACGAAAGCTGGGGACAGGCCTGCAGCAGCTTTTTCACCAGGGTGGTTTTGCCAGAGCCCGAAGGAGCGGTAATGATTATGATCTTTCCTGCCGACAAGTAAGTGCGAATTGGCTGCGAATAACGGAAATTTATTTGGCTTTTACTAACAAAAAAGGTGCATGAACATCATGCACCTTTTCTTATTTATAGAAGATATTAGCAGTGTGTCTCAAATGCCTGTATCAGGTTGGCTGCGATCATTTGCGCAGGACGGCCTTCGATCATATGGCGCTCGATCATGTGTACCACTTTACCATCTTTCAGCAGCGCGATGGCTGGTGAGGACGGGGGATAAGGCAGCAGGTAGTTCCTTGCCTGTTTTACTGCATCTACATCATAACCCGCAAAGCTGGTAAGGAGCTGGTCAGGTTTCTTTTCGCTGTTCAAAGCCGCCATGATAACGCCGGGACGCGCCGTGCCCGCAGAGCAGCCGCAAACTGAGTTGATAAACAAAAGCGCGGTGCCTGGTTTATTCAACGCGCTATCCACCTCTTCAGGAGTCAGCAATTCTTTAAAACCTTTTTCCGTCAGTTCGGACTTCATTGGGGCAACTATCTCTGTAGGATACATTCAATTAATATTTGCACGCAAATTTACGGCAAGTTTGTGGTTTGAGCCCCATCGCGTTATAATTAAAATCAATAAGGGCGCCCATCTATATGGGCGCCCTGTTATCCCGTAGCCTTTTGACCGCTACTCTTTTACCAGTTTGTATGAAAGTTTTTTATCGGCTGTTACTATTTGCGTGAAGTAGATGCCGCTTTGAAGAGAACCAAGCGGGATAATGATCCTGTTGAATCCGGGTTCCAGGGTAATGTCGCTTGTCCATATATTACGTCCCGTAATATCCGACAACACTACCGTTACGTCCTGTGCATGTTGAAGGTTAATTTCCAGGGTTGCCTGTTCGTAAGCAGGGTTAGGATAGATATTAACGTCTATGCCTGTCGGTTGCTTTGTTCTTATGCTTGTCGGTATATCGTTGCAAAGTTTGCGGCTGACATTCCCCCTGATCTCTCCGTTCGGATTGGCGGTCGTATGCAGGTTCACATATATACTATCCTTGCGGAACTTGTTAGATGCTGACGCGTTGAAGGCGTTTGTCGGATGCGTTTCTGTCCAGTAACCGGATATGCCGCCGTCTGCATATTGGTTGGTCAGGTCGAATATGACACCTCCGTTCTGTCCCGGCACCTGGTTGTGGAAGTGAGCGGCAGTGTATCCTGTAAGTCCATGCACGGCCAGCATATAATGTGCATTGGTCTGGTCGCGGTCTATGGACACCATGCCTGTACCTGAAGCAGATGAAGTCACCATGGGTACTTCCTGCGCGCCGTTAATGTGGTAGGTATATCCCTCCCTGAAGGTCCTGTACACCTGGCCACGTATTTCGCCTGCCGGGTTGGTTGCAGTATGTACATTGATGTAAATGTTGCCTTCCAGCAGGAAACGTTTGAAGGAATCTGTAAGATCAGTTCCTGTGATCATACCGGATATCATATTACCATTAATGTTTCCGTTAGGAATACCAACCAATACCGGTCCACTTACATCAACACCTGCTTTGTGGAAATGCGATGCCTGTATTGCTCCCGAAAGGCCTGTTACCTGCGCATCATACCAGGCTGTATCCAGCGTATAGTTAAATCTGAGTGTAGACACTCCAAATCCGTTTGCACCTGTCACAGCACCGGTTTCCTGAGCTGTATCCATTTTTGCATCATAGTGCAGGTAAGGTTGCATTCTCAATTGCCCGCGTATCTCACCGCCCGGGTTGTTGACCGTATGCACGTTGATGTAAATACTATCGGCCAGAAGTGCACTTAAATAAGCGGTTGGATCAGCACTGCCTGAAATTACATTGCCATTCATAAAAGGGCCAAGGTCCAATATCACGGGGCCGTTTTGCCCTGCTGCTTCTCTATGCAGGTGTGCACCGGTTATCGCACTGCTCAATCCATCAAATACAACATGAAAGGCAAGCTTTTGCTGGTGCTTTGATAATACGAATGAGCCTAGTCCGGAGGCTGAAGTGGTAACAGGCGGCACCTGTTCACTGCCTGTCAGCCAGGTCATTATTCCCTTATCCTCTTCGGATAATAACTGGCCCCGGATCTCACCATTAGGATTAGCGGCTGTATGTACATTGACATAAAAAGCCCCGCTAAACAGTTTCGCAATTAGCTGGGGAGTAAGCGTGCTACCGGTAATGGTTCCTTTTACACGATTGTCAGAGAGATAAGACATAAGGTCAACTACTATCGGGCCAGATACACCTATGGCGCCTTCGTGGATGTGCACGCCTGTTACTGATCCGCTCAATCCCGTGACGGTCATTTCAAAACATGCAGTATCCATATCGTCGCTGACATGCATAGTAGCTACGCCAAGGGCGTTTGTGGTTACCCCCGGCACCTCCTGTGCACCGTCTAAACGTGCTGCAAATAAATACTTTGCAGAAAGATGGTCGGCATTGGCATTTTGCGTAATGCAGAGCGCAGTTGCTGCAACTGCAACCCAATGGGTAAATTTTTTCATAAGCGTTTCGTTTTATTTGGTGTTAGTTCATGATGATGTACGTACGCAAGACCTATGCGGTTTTGCAGCCGCAAAAAAATGTTGGGCATGATGGAGAAACTAAAAAGGAGAAACGACGAAGTTTATGACTTAAAAATTATGCCTTTGAACACTATATTTGAGAACCGTTGTGCTGCAAAAGTGCACGGCAGAACATAAAGCATTCATGGGCAAGTTTGTAGTAGCATCAAGGGAATATCTGGATACGTTCATCAACAAGCGCGAGGGTGAGACGAAATTGGGGGAACGTGTGCTTATTATTGAGACAGCAGCATGGGAAGAGGAATTGGTGAATTGCAAGGCGAGGTTCGTGGTGTTTGGCATTCCTGAAGACATCGGCGTCAGGGCTAATCATGGTGTTGGCGGTACGCATACCTTCTGGCCGGCAGCCCTTAAAGCTTTACTTAATGTACAGAATGCTAAGCTGCTTGATGGCGAGGAGGTTTTGGTATTTGGTGCCTTTGATTTTTCGGATAAGATCAGGCAGTCTGAACGGATGGAAACAGCGGGAATGCGCGAGCTGGTAGCCGAGGTAGATGAAGCTGTTCACCCCATAATAGCCAAAATAATTGGGGCTGGTAAAGTGCCAATAGTAATAGGCGGAGGGCATAACAATTCGTTCCCTTTACTGAAGGGAGCATCAATGGTCAGCGATAAGCCGGTCAACTGCATCAATCTCGATGCGCACAGCGATTTCAGGCCTATGGAGGGGCGGCACAGCGGTAATGGTTTCCGGTATGCCCACAGGGGTGGTTTTCTTGACAAATACGCAATAGTTGGCCTGCACGAGAACTACAATGCACGCGAAATAATAGACGAACTGGTGGACGATCCGGATCTTCATTTCAGCTATTACGAGGATATTTTCCTTCGCCACAAATTAACATTTGAGCAGGCAGTAAAAAATGCAATCGGCAAAACCAGCGGTCGTCCTGTTGGATTAGAGTTAGACCTTGATTGCATCGAGCGTGTGCTCTCCAGCGCCAAAACCCCTTGCGGCATCAGTTCTTTGCAGGCACGGCAGTATATAACCATGTGCGCCGAAGCAATTCACCCCGTTTACCTGCATCTTGCAGAAGGCGCTGTTGAGCTTCGCGACGGAAGGAAAGACGCGTCCACGGCAAAGCTTGCCGCCTACCTGATCACAGATTTTATCAAAGCTTATAAGCAAAAGAAGGGCTTTTTCAGCTGACGCCATTTTATCAGTTTATTGACAACCAACGGCATATCCTTTTTAGCTGTACGGGCTAAAGATGGGTATATGATCAATCGTGTTGAAGCAAATAAATATATAGGAGAGGCCCTGCCCGAGCTGGGCGATAAAACAGAATTACTTCCTGAAAATAACGTTAACGTTTCCGTGCAGGCATTACTGGACTACACAAAGGCAAAAACAGAGGGTTATGAATTCGATCTTGTCCGCAAGTGTTTTGACGTGGCCGAGAAACTCTACCTGCAGGGTGACGGGCCGGTAAAAGCGGCTATCGAGAATGTATATGTCTATTCCCTGGACAGCTTATTGTGTCGCGCATGCAAATACAAGGCTGAGCTGATGAACCTGATACCTGCCAGCCTTCACGGCGCCTATATCCGGCAGGTATTGCAAAGCAATGTTTAAAGGTTGGGGTCGTTGAATGTATCTCCCTGGTTCGGATCACCTGTCTGAAAACCTTTGCTGAACCAGTACATACGTTGTTCAGACGTCCCATGCGTAAATGCATCAGGAACAATATGCCCCTGCGATTGCTGTTGTAAACGGTCATCGCCGATGGCGTTGGTAGCGTTCAGCGCTTCTTCAACATCCCCTGTTTCAAGGATATTTTTCATGCGTTGTGCATGATGTGCCCATACACCTGCGAAGAAGTCTGCCTGTAATTCAAGCTTAACAGATAAACGGTTGCCTTCGGCTTCGCTCATGCGCTGGCGGGCCTGCTGTACCTGGTCTGAGATGCCGAGGATATTCTGCACGTGATGGCCTACTTCATGGGCTACCACATAAGCCATAGCAAAATCGCCCGGCGCATTAAAGCGTTCTTTAAGATCGTTATAGAAAGAAAGGTCGATATAGAGTTTATTATCCAGCGGGCAGTAAAAAGGGCCTGTAGCGGATGAGGCATTACCGCAGGCCGACTGCACATATCCTGTGAAAAGACGCATAGTCGGCTCCTGGTATTGTTTGCCCATGTCTGCGAATAGCTTATGCCAGACGTCTTCAGTATCTGCCAGTACCACAGACACAAATTGCGCGGCCTCATCTTCGGCAGCCTTTTCTTCCTGCGTTTGAGGAGCGCTGCTGCCGCCCTGGTCCATGATCACAGAAGGATCGCCGCCCAGCAGGTAAATGATGAGGCCGATCACGGCAGCGCCTATACCGCCGCCCAATATTTTGCCACCGCCACCTCCCAATCCGCGCCTGTCTTCGACATTGCCGCTCATTCGCCTGCCTTTCCAAAGCATAGTCAGTTATTTGTTGAAACTATAAAAGATTAATGCCAGTTAATTCCTAACAAGTTCCCAGAGCACAACACCCACGGTCACTGAAATATTCAGCGAGTGTTTGGATCCCCACTGCGGTATCTCGATGGCACCATCGGAAAGCTTTAAAACTTCGTCGCTGACGCCGGTTACTTCATTGCCAAATACGAGGGCGATCTTTTCGCCGGAGGCGATAGTGAGCCTGTTCAGGGCAGTGCTGTTATGCGCCTGTTCTACACTGTATACTTTATATCCAAGTCCTTTCGCCGCGTCCACTGCTTCCATGGCCGTTGCAAAATGTTTCCAGGTAACGGTTTCCGTGGCGCCCAATGCGGTCTTATGGATATCGCGGTGGGGCGGGGCAGGCGTGTAGCCACAGAGATAGAGTGCTTCTGCATTAAACGCATCGCAGGTACGGAAGGTGGAGCCGACGTTGTGCATGCTCCTTACGTCATCCAAAATGATGATAAATGGATGTTTTTCAACCTGTTTCATTGCCTCCGGCGCCAGCCGCTCCAGCTCATCCATTGATTTTTTTACAAACATTCCGCTTAAGATCTTAGTGTGAACAAAAATAAGCCCGTTTTAATACTGTTCAGATAATCGATATTTTGAAATCCCTTATCTTTGCAAAGATTTATAAAATCGTCAAGCATGAACTCCGATTGGAAAGAACAAGGTGATTTTCAGTGGCAAACGCAGGGAGATGCCGACCAGGATGTACTGGTTGAATCTTCGCACAACCTCATTGTATGGAATGATGAGGTAAATACCTTCGACCATGTCATTGAATCGCTCATTGATGTATGCGAACACAGCCCTGAGCAGGCAGAACAGTGTGCCATGATCATCCATCATAAAGGCAAATACAGTGTAAAAAAAGGAAGCTTTGACATATTGCAGCCCAAAGCTGAAGCCCTGATAAACAGGGG
>CAMPKG010000017.1 GCA_946887085.1 uncultured Sphingobacteriales bacterium | reverse complement strand
CCTTCCAGCACAAGTGTTACAGTTTCAAAACCTGCGTGGGGGTGGGGCCCGCCCACCGGTATCTCATCTTTCTTATCCAGCATATCGTCCATGAGCAGGATAAATGGATCGGTATCGTTGAAGTCGCCGTAAATAACGGGCCGTGCAATATGCCCTGCTCCAAGGAAGCCCGGTTGTGCCGGTGGAGTGCTGATCCTCTCGAATTTTCTTCTTATGGTCATGAGTTGAGCTTTTAAAATGATCGCAGATATTTTGCCATACAAATTTACGGGTGGTTACTCGCTCAAAGCGAGCTGCTAACCTTTGGGTAACCGGTTACCTAGGGGTATGTGGGGGCATTGGGAATTGATAACAAAAGCTAAATCAAATCCATCACTTGCAGCTTTAGGCAAACATAACTGAAACATGGAACCAAACTGGCTCATTGTGCCGCTCGCGGCGATCATCCCTTTATTTGTTGGCGCTATATGGTATAATCCCAAAGTTTTCGGGAATGCCTGGCTAAAAGCTACCGGCCTTACTGAAGAACAATTGAAACGAGCTAATATGCTGAAAATATACGGGCTTACCTACGTCTTCAGCCTGATGCTGGCGGTGATACTGATGCCCGTCGTTATTCACCAGCTGCACATGTTCTCGATCTTTGCCAACGACCCGGATGTGAAAGTACCCGGTACGGAAAGCCATCAGTACTTCAACGATTTCATGACGCAATACGGCGATAGATTCCGTACGTTCAAACATGGTGCATTTCACGGTACATTGATTGCGATCTTTTTCGCCATGCCGATAACGGGGATCATTGCGCTGTTCGAGCGTAAGAGCGCTAAGTATATTTTCATTCACACCGGTTTCTGGATCGTTTCACTCGCGCTGATGGGCGGGGTGCTCTGCCAGTTTGTGTAGGTTTCAATAAATATCTGCAACAAAAAAGGAGCGCAACTTTGTGCTCCTTTTGTATGTAATTTCCTTGTGTTACGGCACGTATTCTGATCGCAAGTGTGAGATGCAGCCTGAAGCCGTTGGCAGAGAAAAAGAATACGGCGATCTATTCTTCGAAAAACTTTTGGGCAATGGTCATGGCCCGGCAGGTGTACCTTTTCTTTACATGGTGTGTGCCGCTGCGCTTCAGGATATCGCGCAGGGTGCGCATTACTTTGAAAATATGTTTGCCTTTATTGATCATGACACATTCGGCGATGGCTGCGTACGCCGCATCTGTTACCTCGGCGCGAGTGGCCAGGCCCGACTTACCAAGGCTGTCTAGTATCTGGGTACCCCAGATAACAGGGGCATGGGCAGCTTCGCTGATCCAGACGAGTTCTTCCTGTATCTCGCTTAGCCGTTCAAAGCCGATCTCCACTGCAAGGTCCCCCCGCGCTACCATCACGCCGAAAACTTCATCCTGCATGGCTTGTATCAAAATAGCCGGGAAACGGCTTACCGCCTCGCTTGTTTCTATTTTCAGGATGATATTTGGTTTATGATCCTCCCTGGCCATTGCCTGCTGCAGTTCTTTCACGTCGGCGGGCTGCCGCACAAAGGAATAGCCGACAAGATCGGCATGCCGGCAAATGAATGGTAAAACAGAATAGTCATAGTTTGTTAATGCCGGCAGCTCAACCACAGTATCAGGCAAATTGATGCTTTTATCTGCTTTCAGTCTCGGTTTTTGCGATGATATCCGCACTACTTCCAGGGTCGCGGGCACAAGGCCACCCGGGGCCTCCACTACGCGCATCTCTACCAGGCCATCATCAAACAGCACACGATCGCCAGCACGAAGCTGAGCAGATATGCCTTGCTCACGACAGCCGATAACGACAGCCGAAGGATCCCACACAGTATTTTTTTCAGCAAAGAGTATTTTTTCGCCTTCGCGGAGACGTATCCGGTTTTTAGTTCTTTTTTTAGGTTTGCCTGTCGACCGGATGACGGTGCGCATTTTAGGACCTGCGAGGTCCAGATAAATCTTGCAGGAGATACCTGTTTTTTTACTCGCCCGCCGGATGTTGCGTATCATCTGCGTCCATACCTCTTCGTTATCGTGCCCGCAGTTGATACGGGCTACATTCATACCTTTTTTCAACAGCTTTTCTGCCAGTTTGGGGTGACGCGCAACGTCCGTAGCAATTGTCACCATCAGGTAAGGCACGGAAGCTTCGGTCCTGCGGCCGAAGAGCTGTATGCTGCGCCTGAGAATAAGGTTTTTAGCTGTGTGATAGTTGGATTCCGGCAATTCCCCGCTGCCCTGATTTTTGCCCAGCAGCTGCAGTACTGCCTGCAGCTGGCTGTGTATATGCGATTCGCTGCTGTTGAGCGAGGAAAACCCGAGCGTATGCAGCCTGTCCTGCAAAGGACGAATATCCTCGCAACGCAGGGAAAGGTATTCGATAAGATTGCGTACGCTGAGCTTCTGGGAGGGGTGCACTCCGTCAATAACGCCTGCATATTGTGCCAAGGCCCTGTCCATACCGGCGCTAAGCCGTTCCAGCCCGGCAAATAATGCCCGGTTTGCACCGGCATCCTCGTCGCTGTTTATCAATGCATCCGTGTCCTGGTATAAGCTCATACCCAATCTGCTGTACAGTCAGCAATAAAACTGTACCTGAATATGGAGATAAGGGATATCAACCGGTGGCCAATAAGAAAAGGAACACAGTGAGTGCTCCTTTTCTCATTAATTAGGTTGATACCGCTATGGCAGATATTCTATTTTCGATACAGTTACGCTGCCGCTGTTACCGATGAATTGCACCGTATAAATGCCGGCAGAGAGTGATGAGGGTAATTGATGTGTGGAAACTTTTTCATTTACCTCATACGTCGCCAATTTTTGCCCGGTCATGTTGTACAGGTATAAAGTCCCGGTTTCATTCGACGAGAAATTAAAACTGCCGTTGGTTGGGTTGGGGTAGAGGCCGACGCCTGGGCCATCATTTGCGTCTTTTATACCTGTCGGGAAATTGACCACCAAAGCGCTGCTGCTCGCGCTCTTCGGTGTGGCGCAGGGGTCGCTGCTGTTGACAACGCAGGTTATTTTATCGTAAGGGTGCAGGCCCGAGGCTGACCATACAGCATAAGTAGCTCCTGCCATATCGGTACCGTTTCTTTTCCACTGATAAGCAGGGTTGGGGCCGCCATTGGTTGCCGTAGCGGTAAAGTTGTTGAGTATGCCCGGCAGCGCAGGGCTGGGATTCGATGTTACGCTAACTGAAGGCGTAGAAGTAATGGGCAGCACCGTTATTTTGATGCCCGGCGTATACAGCGTGAGCGGCACTGCGCAAACGCCGGTAGCTATCATACGGCAGTAGAACGAATCGCCGGTGGTGTATGTGGGGACGTTCAGCACCAGCGCAGTAGCGCCGGGTATGAGTGTTCCATTTTTGAACCACTGATACTGGGGCGAAGCACCCATATTGAATGGCACGGCCACCATGGTGAGCTGTGTGCCCTCGCAGAAAGTATCGTTGGGACTTGCATACGCGCCAATGGACGATACATTCGTGATGATGGCATTGACCGTATCTGAAGAGCTGCATCCGTTGATGGACGCAGTAACTATATAATCGCCGGAGTCTGCCGGCTTGGTGGCGGCGATAACGGGATTTTGCTGGGTTGATGTAAAATTGCCGGGGCCGTTCCACGTCCAGCTAACACCAGGGGTAGAGGTGCTTGCCGTAAGCGCCAGCAACGAGCCCGCACAAATGGGTGTGTTGGTGGCGGCTACGGGCTTCACAGGTACGATGCCCACGGTTACGCTCACCGTATCCTTCGATGCGCAGCCGCCGGCGATGGCAGAAACTATATAGTCGCCTGTTGCGGCTGTGGTTACGTTTGGTATAAATGGATTTTGAGAGCTGGACGAAAAACTATTGGGGCCTTCCCATCCCCAGGTAACGCCGCTCATATTGGCTGCGAATAATTTCAGCGTATCGTCGGCGCAAACGGGGCTGACCGTTGTAGCCACGGGCTTGGCAGGCTTAGGGCCTACGGCAAGGTCAAAGCCGTTATCTACAGATATCAAAGCAGGTGCGCTGCTGGTGATACGTACGCGGTAGCCATTGCCGTTGGGCAGCGATGAAGGTATCAACACTTTCATGCTGCCGCCCGTTTGGGCTGTTACGGAGCCCAGGCTGGTGGGCGAGGCAAAGCTGCCCGAAGCATTGGAAAGCTGGATAGTGAATACATTAGTAGCCTGCAGCGGATAAGACGAGCCATAGAATACGGTTACAGAATCTCCTTTGCAGAACGTATTGGGCAAGCTGGGCAGCATGAGCAGGTAAACAGCAGTATCGCCGGTGTAGCTGGCGAGCAGACCGTCACCAGACCCCCCTCCGTATGTAGCCTGGTGGCTGCCTGCAGTAGCTAAACCTGAAGTAGTACCGGTAAACCCGCCAACGATTATATTGCCGTTAGGGCTATAGCAAACTGCATTTCCCTGCTCTCCTGAAAAACCTCCCAGGTAGGTAGCCCAGGAACGTGCCCCGGTGTTCGTAAAAGTGGCCAAAAATGCATCAGTGCCGCCGCCTATATTGGGTTGCGGTACATTGCTGGTGGCAATACCGGTTGAGCTACCCGTATAGCCAGCCAGGTAGAGCTTGTCATCGGCACCAAGCCAGCCCGACATGATATAATCAAAGCCTGCCCCCCCATAATAGCTAGCCCAGAGTCTGGTACCGGTGGTACTGAACTTGACGATCAAACCATCCAAGGTCCCGCCCCCAGGGGATGTTTGATGTGTGCCCGCCGATGCCAACCCTGAAGAACCTGAAACGCCAAAAGCATAAACATCTCCATTTGCTGCGGCTGCAATTTTCGATAGACCATCGTCCTGCGTACCACCGTAAAAACTGCCCCAGAGCTTGGCGCCGGCGCTGCTGTATTTCACAATGAAACCATCCTTGCCACCGGATATGGAAGGCTGAAAGCTCCCTGCCGTGCTCACGTTGCTGGCGCCTGCCTCTGCTATTCCGCTTACATAAATATTGTTGGCAGCATCGCTGCTTATCCCATAAACATCCACGCGAACAGAAAACGCCCCGCTCCCCAAGTAGGTGCCCCATAGTCGTACCCCATTGGCATTGAATTTAGCCAGGTAGCCATTGTAGCCACTGGTTGTAGTCTGGGCGGCGCCGGGCGTGGCAATGCCGGTGCCTGCTGAGGTAGGGCCGCAGAAAAGAACGTTACCCGACCAATCGAGCGCCACCGACCGGATCGCAGTACCATCAGGACTTCCGCCGGAAAACTGCGTACCGTCGTAGTAAGTGGCCCATATTCGCTGGCCTGATGCGTTGAACTTTACCAGCAGCCCGGCATAAGTATATACCCTGCTGGTCTGGTGCGAGCCGGCGGTCGCCAGCCCGTTGCTTACCGAGTACCCGCCAAAATAGCCCGTACCATCCGGTGCTATGGCGCAGGCATTAAACTCGTCTTGTACAGTCCCGCCATAATAAGTCGCCCAAAGCCGGGTACCACCAGGCGTAAATTTCACGATAAATGCATCCGTTGATCCAGCATGGGCTTGCTGGTAGCTGCCTGCGGTCGCCATATTTGTGCTGGTAGTTACATCACCTGCGGCGTAGATATTGTTTACATTGTCTGTACCCACCGTGTTTATATCTTCACCACCGGCGCCCCCGTAATAAGTTGCCCAAAGAATGGATGGATCTATAATGAAATTGCCGGGATGTTCTCCGGCAATCGAAAAACTCAGTTGATTATCTTCTAATTCATACGTTGATGGTATCTCCGTTCCATTGCTCGAATAGCAGTAGGGGCGTCCTTCCGTAAGGCTGCCCATTGGCGTGGCAGCAATGAGCTCGCCGTTCTGCAGGCCCAGCGCTGTAGCCCCTTTATATCTTAGTTTTATCTGGCTGGCATCTCCGCCTTCACGCACTACGAAATCATATTTCAAAGCCCCATCCTTTACATAAAGCACCCAATCGATAGAAGGATAAATATCTCTATACACTAACCGGCCAAAGCTGCCTGCCTCAACGCCTTCGGCGCATTGCGGCAGGTAATAGTTCTCATAATATGTACTGTTGTCTTCAAATACGGGTCTAACGGTATTGTTGGCCCCGACCAGCTCTACATCCAGCCTATAGGTTTCAGTTCTGGTACGGTCCTTTTTTTCCGCATTGTCACCCGCCACTGCTTTTTGCCATTGATAATGTATCGCACCGTTGCCGATAAATACCACCATCCCTGGGGCCTCCAGTTTGGCATCTATGTCCTTCCGGGTTTTGCCATATTGGTCTATCACCTGTCCTTTGTTTTCAAGGAAAACAAAAGGCTTTTGCTGCGGCAATCGATCCCTGTCAAAGGAAAAAACAGGTGCAGCAGTGAGAATGGAGAAAATGGCAAATAGCAATGGTTTCATACCTCTAGGTAGTTTGTTAATGGTGAGTTCTCTAAATTAATTATTTCTAATAATTTTCATGTCCCAGCCGAGTCTCCTGAATAGGGACTCGGCGCCATCGGAGTTAGGATGACGATGCATGATTCTCATTACAAAAGAATACATAGTAAATATAATAAATGGATATCAGATATTCTAGGAGGGGATAAACCACAGGATCAAAGCACCCCTCCTCATTGAGAAGCCTTTCAAATAAATCAATAATTATTGCAAGGCGGGGGTGTCCAAGCGAAGTGATGGACGGGGTGGTGCTGCGGACACGGGCTAAGCACACCACCACCTCTGCTGTCCAATTGCCTTCGCAATTGTCCATCGTCTCCTCCTCCGAAAGGAGGAGAGCTTTATATTATTTTACTTTATCTTCTTCAGCACCTTCTCCACGCGTTTTCGCTTGCTCTCTTTCTCCATATCATCCAGCCGGGAGGTCAGTATCTCTTTGAACTGCGAGAGGTATTTATCGCTCATTACCGCAAAAGCATTTTCCGCATACATGGGTAATTGGTTGGGCGCGCTTTGTTTTAGCTGATCGAGCAGGAGGGTGGTGGCATCATCAGCATAAGGTTTATGTGCTGCAAGTTTTATGAGTATCCCTATTGCATGGTCTTTTGCTATCACCGATCCTTTATCGGATGCTTCCATTATCGTAGATAGGTTGGCGTATATCTCTTTCGGTGCGACAGAAGCAATCGCATCGAGCGCTGTCATCGCTCCCCAGACAAGGCGGTTGTTCTTGCTGTTTAAAATCCTGGCAAATGTTTCGTGATGTGGTGCAATAAGAGAAGCATCAATTACACCGATCTCGTACAATACCTTGATACAATCACTTTGTATGTCCTTGTTTTTGTTGGCAAGGTTATCGGTCAGTTCGGCAACAGCTTTCTTATCTTTTTTAGCTGCTATCTTTTTTGCCAGTTCCCGGTTGGGCACTTCATCCCTGCGGCCGAGGGTGGTGGCCAGTTCGTTGATGACGCTCATTGTTTCCAGCGTTCAAGGTCAGGAATGCCTTTGGTCATCATGCCCGCTAAAAAGCCCGGGAAGCCCATTTTTTTCATTTTTTCCTTTACATAAGCCTGCATTTCCTCAACGGTCATCTCCCGTACAAATGCGCCGTTCTGGTAGCAGAAGCTGCAATACTTATCGCTTTTCGAACCATCGGCATTGGTCCCGCCCTTCCCGGGGTCTTTATCCAGCGGCATGCTGCAACTCTGGCAGACCTTGTGTTGTTTTTCCATCTTCAAATTTTGTGCAAACTATAAGCCATCACTGACAACTCTATGGCAGTGGGCTGTAAAATTATCAGAATTTATTTAATCCGGGTTTGTATGGCGGCTTTTGCTTAAATGGGTAAAACGTTGTATATTTGCTATTGTCTGAACGGGTCAGAACCTCAGATTAACCGAGATTATACTGATTAACACGGCTTAAATTTTTTCATTCACGACTAATCAGCAGAATCGGATTAACCTGAGGTTCAGACAAACAACAAAAATTCATGACAAAACAACAATTCATCATGAAGAACATATTAGACTTTAATCCTCAAATAACCGCCCCTCGTGCGATAGCAGGGAAGCGGTCAAATAGGCCGGCAGAAAAATCTCGCTATCGTCACCTGAAAATTCAACAAAATTCAACAACGCATATGCGGGATGACAATATTTATACTGGTTCTGCGTTATTGTGTTATAGAAACCTTAATATTTTCAGACAATCGCCTGACTTTTCATGTCATATCTATGTCTAACTTTAAAGAATCCTTAAATTTGACCACATGAAGAACCTCATTCTTGCTTCAGCCATGGTTTGCCTCGCAGGCGTTGCGCTCGCCCAGAAACTGGAAGTGGGCGGTAATTTTGGTATTGCAAAAACCTTTGATGCTAATGCGGAAGGCGGACAGCTTTATTATTCTGCGAAAGGGGCTTACAATGTGTGTAGTGGATTCCAGGTGGGTCTTAGCGGGAGCATTACACATCTTCCGTTTGAGGAAGTGATGAGCACCGCAGAATTTTCTCACGGGCCTACGCCACCGATCAATTTTTACGCCCCATCCACACAGTTGATCCACAGCGTAAAGGTCTTCGCCAATGTAAAACGCACAACGGGTAATGTTACCCTCTATACCGGGGCTTCTGCAGGTGGCATTAAGGCATTAAAACGTAATGATTTCACTGCCGCTAATAGCACGTTAGAGGGAGGGTACACTGTTGGCGTTCAGGCAGGAGCAACATATAACGTTACAAAACGCCTTGGCATTAATGCTGAACTAGGTGCAGATTACATCAACATGAAAGCGAACGGCGGCGACTACAACCGTTCCGTAAGCAAAAGGAATCTCAGCGTGATAAATATGCCGCTGACCGTGGGCTTCCGCTACAAGCTGTCTTGTCCTTGCGCCAAGAGCTGCCCGATGGGAAAGAAAGCTAACTAAATGACAACAATCGACAACCTTTCGGTTGTCGGGATATAACAAAAAGCCCCGGTAGATCCGGGGCTTAACTTTTGGGTCAGGCAAGTAAGAGTATGTTTAGAACGGCGCGTCCTCGTCGGCCTGGCTGGTATTAGGCTTGTTCTTGAAAGGAGGAGGCATGTCGTCATCTTCAAAGTTGTAGTCGTTGGCCTTGGAAGGCATGGTCTGGAAGCCCTGCGGGATAAACATCTTGCTGCCGCCGAACTCGCTGGTATCTGGCTGGCGGCCACGGATACCCGCCTGAGGATTCTCTGTCTGGGGTTTGAAGCCACCGCCGCCGGATGGCCCGGCCGATGGCCTGTCGAAGCCGCTGTTGCCGCCTCCGCCGCCACTGAATGGCCCGAAACCGCCACCACCACCGAAGCCACCGAAGTTCTCGTCTGGCAGGTCCACAAACTTCTGGAACTCCTTGATGAAGCGGACTTTCACGGTGTCTGTGCTACCGTTACGGTGCTTGGCTACATGTATATGGGTTTCCCCATCGATAGGCTGGCCCATCTCGTCGTTGTTGATGCCGTAGTATTCGGGTCGGTACAGGAACATGACCATGTCGGCATCCTGCTCGATGGCTCCTGATTCACGGAGGTCACTCAGCTGGGGTACTTTAGATTCCTTCCGCGACTCCACCGAACGGTTCAGTTGCGACAGGGCTATTATGGGTATCTCCAGCTCTTTGGCCAGGGCTTTCAGGTCGCGGGAGATCTTGGATATCTCCTGCTCACGATTTCCACCATGGTTGATACCGGCCTGCATAAGCTGTAGATAGTCGATGATAATCAGCTGGATGTCATGCTTCTGCTTCAGACGCCTTGCTTTAGCACGCAGCTCGAATATGTTCAGCGCGGCCTGGTCGTCAAGGAAAATGGGGGCCGATGCCAGCTTGTTCATCCGCTGGGTCATCTGTACAAATTCATGCTCCTGCATACGGCCTTTGGTGATGGCATCCATGGTCACCTCGGTAACCGCAGCCAGCAGCCTTTTAACCAGTTGCCCGGCACCCATCTCGAGCGAGAAGAAGGCCACGGGGAAGGGCTTAGCTGAGTTCAAAGCGGCATTCAATGCGAGGTTAAGACAGAAGGCTGTTTTACCCACGGCAGGACGGGCAGCGAGGATGATCAGGTCGGTCTTTTGCCAGCCCGATGTGAGCTTGTCCAGAGGAACGTAACCTGAGGGCACTCCGGTAAGGTCATCCTTCTTGTTCTTGGCTTCCTCTATTTCGTGCACGGTACGTACGAGCACCTCTTTGAGGCTTTTGAAGTTCTTACGCAGGTGTTTATCGGTGATCTCGTAAAGGCTCGACTCTGCTTTGTCCAGCAGGTCGAATACATCGGTGCTGTCCTCGTAGGCATCACCGATCACGCTGCCAGAGATGCGTATCAGCTCGCGCTGGATGAATTTCTCCATCACGATGCGGGCGTGGGCCTCCACGTGGGCGCTCGATACTACGCTCATTGTCAGGCGCGTGAGATAGTAAGCGCCGCCTATAATTTCCAGTTCGCTGCTGCGACGAAGCTCTTCAGTAACGGTGAGCAGATCCACCGGCATGCCTTTATCGAAAAGGCGGCGGATGGCTGAATAGATCTTTTGGTGGGCATCTACATAAAAACAATCTTCACTTTGTATGATCTCTAGTACCTCCGCTAATTTATCCTTTTCCAGCATGACCGCTCCGAGTACCGCTTCCTCGAGTTCTGGTGCCTGGGGAGGCACTTTTCCGTACACGAGGTTGGTGATATCGGGTTTGCGGTTGCGCGCACTTCCGAAGTCTTTCTTAATGTTTATTGACATTGATGGTTAGTACGTTATCCTGTTGTATTAATGTTGTTGTTCTCCTCAAACCCTTGTTTTCCGGCTTAGTACAGTCCTCTTTCTGTTTTTAACGCATGTTACATTTCGAAAATGTTATGCGAAGATTACCGGAGTGTTAAGAGCTGAGGTTGAGAACTAATGTAGATGGAAAAACGAATGGTCAAAGCGATTGCCAATTCTAAAATTTTCAGCAGGCAGTGCACAGTTTGTACACAGGTTTTTCCACCTCAAAGTTCCAAAATGATGGTGATATCCACATTGTCAAGTTATCCACACACAGGTATTCACACATTACCCACAAAAAAATGTTGATAAAGAAGCGAGAGGCCGATTTTTTTAAAAGGATGCCGTTTACTATCATGATAGGCGGCTATAGGCTATCTTTACAGCAAATTTTCTCAAAAACGGATGATTATTTCTTATCAATGGTTGCTCAATTACCTGCCAAAACCAGTCCCGGTGGGAGATTTGAGCGATATTTTGACATCAATAGGCCTTGAAGTGGAAGCTGTTGAGCCTGTAGAGGCGATTAAGGGAAGCCTTGAGGGGCTTGTGATAGGGGAGGTATTGACCTGTGAAAAACACCCCAATGCGGACAAGCTTAAAATTACAACAGTTAGTATAGGCTCCGGAGAGCCGTTGAAAATAGTATGCGGAGCACCCAATGTGGCTGCCGGCCAGCGCGTTATCGTAGCGCCTGTAGGCACTACCGTTCACCCTACAGAAGGCGAATCTTTCCTGATAAAAAGAGCAAAAATACGTGGAGAAGAAAGCGAAGGAATGATCTGTGCTGATGATGAGATAGGGCTTGGCAAAGACCATTCAGGCATCAAGATACTGCCGGGAGACGCGCCAATAGGCACTCTGGCCAAAACTTACTTCAATATTCCCGAAGCTGATCATGTCATCCATATCGGGTTGACACCAAATCGCTCAGATGCGATGAGCCATATAGGTGTGGCAAAAGATGTTCGCGCTTATCTCACGCATCACGCTGGCAGCAAGCATTCTGTGCAATTGCCTGATTTTAAGCTTCCTGCAAAAAACGATAATCTTGATATCAACGTTACAATAGAAGCTATAGAAGCTTGTCCCAGGTATATGGGCATTACGTTGACCGATGTGAAAGTGGCACCATCGCCGGAATGGCTCCAGGAGCGACTCAAAGCAATCGGGTCCCGGCCGATCAATAACGTTGTGGACATTACGAATTTCGTTTTGCATGAATATGGACAACCGCTGCATGCATTTGATGCTGACAAGATAAAGGGCGGTAAGATCGTAGTGCGTTTCGGGAAAGAAGGGAGCAAATTCACCACGCTTGACGAGAAGGAAAGAACACTTCTTGGAAGCGACCTGATGATCTGTAATGAATCTGAAGGGATGTGTATAGCCGGCGTGTTTGGCGGTTTGCACAGCGGCGTCAGCGATGCTACAACGAAGATATTTCTCGAGAGTGCCTATTTCACACCATCATATGTACGCCGCACATCGCTGCATCATGGTTTGAGGACGGATGCTGCTACTCATTTTGAAAAAGGCGTTGATATAAACCTGGTTGATGTAGCGCTTAAACGCGCTGCTGCCATGATCGTTGAACTATGCGGTGCAAAAATTGCCTCCGACGTCATCGACGTTTATACCAAAAAATTGGAACCAGTCACTATAAATGTTACTTATGAGTACGTCAACAAACTGGCCGGTAAACAATATTCAAAAGATGCGACAAAGGAAATTTTGACTACACTTGGTTTCGGCATTAGCAAAGAAACTGAAACTGGTTTCACGGCATCAGTGCCAAGCAATAAGCACGAGGTGTTGCAACAGGCTGATATCGTTGAAGAGATACTGCGCATTGACGGTTTGAACAATATTGCCATACCAGATCGCCTGAACATCTCGTTGTCAAGGCCATGGCCCAATGATAGAAAGGACAGGGAAAAGTTGGCTAACATGCTTTCTGGTATCGGCTTTAGCGAGATCGTCACCAACTCGATAGTCAACAGCAAATATTATCCTGAACGGGAAGACCTGGTGCGCATGCTCAACAGCCTGAGCAGCGAACTGGATGTGATGCGTCCATCGATGCTTGAAAGCGGGCTGGAGGTAGTCCAGTATAACTACAATCGCAAAAACCAGGATCTGCTACTGTGTGAATTCGGCAACGTGTATACACAGAAGGCGCCGGCTAACTATATGGAAGAAACCCAGCTGGCGCTTTGGATAACCGGTAATGCTCAGCAGGCCAACTGGCAACAGAAAGGTTCCAAAGCTGATGTTTATTACCTGAAAGGGGTTATGGAAAATTTGTTATCGCTCGCCGGCATCAATGCAAGTACACATTATACAGAAGACGGCACAATAGAATGGAAATGGAAGAATCAAACGCTTGCCAAAGCTATGCAGGTAGATGGTAAAAAACTGTCCGCGTTCGAAATAAAGCAAGACGTGTTTTTTGCGGAGATCAGCTGGAGTACCTGGAAAAATGCGGTAGCAGCAGGCAATATACGCTACAAGGAAGTTCCGAAATTTCCCATGGTGCAACGCGACCTGGCCATCGTCCTCGATAAAGCAGTGTCTTACCAGCAGGTGCAGCAGGTAACGGAGCAACTGAAACTGGAAGGCTTGAAAGAGTTTGGTTTATTTGACATATTTGAGAGCGAAAAACTGGGAGCGGGTAAAAAATCATATGCGCTTAGCTATACTTTTCAATTGCAAGACCGTACCTTAACAGACGCCGAGATAGAGCAACTGATGCAGCAACTGGTAACTGCCTACAAAACGAAATTGCAGGCACAAATACGCGAGTAATGCAGGAACTTCAGGTATTGAACGATAAACTTGACGTGCTTCTGAAGAAGTATACAGTATTGCTTGCTGAGAACGAACGCCTGAAAGCAACTATCAGCCATCAGCAAAAGTCTATCGAATCACTGAATACAAACCTGGCGTCACTGGAGCAAAGCATGACGGCTTCTCAGCTGGGCAACAGCCTGTCGGATGATAAAGAGAAAGCAACGATGCGTAAGCAATTGGACAATGTGATCAGCGAAATTGATAAAATTCTCACCACGCTCAATGATTAGGTTCAG
Source organism: uncultured Sphingobacteriales bacterium (assembly GCA_946887085.1). Next base: position 4,363 of record CAMPKG010000017.1, on the reverse strand, counting down.
GTTTGTATTGTTTGTGTTATGTGCGTGTGCCATCGCATTTATGTCATGCGAACAGGAGAACGACCCCTGCCTTCAACCCACTGTGTTTGAAACCCGCGCAGGCGTTTACAAGGCCGTAGAGACGGACACCGGGGTGGCAGTATCGGATTCTCTTCTCCCGAACGTACTGCTGGGCTCACTTGACTCTCCTAACTATTTTATGTACGCTCATAAGGACGTGAAGGAATTGAGGTTTTTGTTGTCGCCACATAAGGACAGCATATCGTTAACTATTGTTCCTGATTCTGCGAAACAAGGCAGATTTGATATCGACACGGTTGTATTCTACTATGATCGCCGCCTGCAGTTTGTATCTACCAGCTGTGGCTATACCTACTATTATTCAATAAACAACCTCCGCTATACAACGTACAATATCGATTCAGTAACAATTGCCAATGGCAATGTAACCAACGATGCAAAAATCCAGCATGTTAAGGTCTATTATTAGCATATTGTTCGTTTTGCTGTCGGTGCCGGCGATAGCGCAGGATGACGAAGATACCGTGGCTACACAGCCTGCTTTAGATTCCATGCATTTGTTGCGCTTCAGCGCAGATATCAGCAGGCCGATACTATTTTCCGGATCAGACAGGCGGCGGAGCTATGAATTTGAGGTGGATTATTACTGGAAGAAAGAATTATATTTTGTTGTTGAAGGCGGATGGGGCAGATCGGTACTGCAAGACTCGACGTTAAGTTTTACAAGCAATAACAAATTCTTCAAAGCAGGCATTACGAAGAGCATGCTCAGTCGCCGCATGGCCAACGACTGGGATATGGCCTTTATCGGCGCGAGATATGCATTAGGATTAATAGAACGCGGGGAGGCCAGCTATGTGACCTGGGATCCTTTCTGGGGTACGACAAGCGGCGTGGTACCCGGAAAAAGCCTTACAGCCCATTGGGCGGAAGTGGTTGCGGGAGTGAAACTGGAACTATATAAGGGGATATTCGCGGGATGGACAGTGAGGGGCAAGTTCTTGCTCAACAAAAATGCCTTCCGCGAACTGCCGCCTGCATACATTGCGGGTTACGGCAAAGGCGATAAAAATGCCATTTTCGATTTTAACTTTTATCTTGGGTATGCTATTAAATGGCAAAAGGCCAGGCCTTCGATACCGGCTCCGGTTGTGGAGCCCTTACAAGAAAATGCTGAACAATAATTAGTTCGAAAGGAAAGTGAGTAGTACCTGCAACAGGCCTATCACAAAGCCGAGCACACCGCCTATAACTTCGACGAAGAAGAACTCTTTCTTCATGATGCTGTTAAGGATATTCTCGAGCTTGTCAGAGGAGAATGCAGCTACCTTTTCAGTCACCATGCGTTCTACGTCGATCTTCTGGCTGAGTGAGTCTGTATAGCGGGATATGATCTCAGGTAGCAATACTTCTATTTCCTCCATCATACCTTCCTTGATCTTGTTCATCGTGCCTTCACCGACGAACATCGATATGACCGGGAGTTTTTCTTTCAGTTTAACCTGCAGGAAAGTATCGAGGTGCTGATCGATAACGGGTGCCAGGCTTTTCAATTGTTGAGGATCTTTCAGCTTCGCAGCGATTTCGTCGAAATGTATCAGCTCGTTAGCTACCAGTACACCCAGTTTTTCCGCAAACTGGCGTTGCCTCTTCGGAAAGATTCCATGGAAGGTAATACCAAGTATACGTTTTGGCTGTTTCGGATGAAACAGCATTTTTATAGCGATCCAGTTGGTGAACCAACCTATGAAGGCAGATATAAATGGTATGAGAAACAAAAAAATCATATGACTGTTTTAACGCAAATCCCGCTGTGTAGCGGGATGCGAAATTAAGCCTATCAGATAGAAATTTGTGTTAAACCCTTTCTTCGGCTACCTGCTGAAGATATTTGCCATAACCACTTTTCATAAATTTTTCGGCCAATACCAATAGCTGCTCTTTGTTGATGAAGCCTTTCCTGAAGGCTACCTCTTCTATACAGCCTATCTTCAATCCCTGGCGTTTTTCGATCACCTCGATGAACTGGCCGGCCTGCTGAAGTGATTCAAACGTACCTGTATCCAACCATGCTGTGCCACGGTCAAGCACACCTACTTCCAATTTCCCCTTCTTCAGGTAGATTTTGTTGACGTCTGTTATTTCCAGCTCGCCGCGTGGTGAGGGTTTCATCGCTTTAGCTATAGCCACCACTTCGTTGTCGTAGAAATAAAGCCCCGGAACTGCGTAGTTCGACTTAGGCTGTTCAGGCTTTTCTTCTATGCTCAGTACTTTAAAATTCTTGTCGAACTCGACAACACCGTAACGTTCCGGATCACCAACCTGGTAGGCAAACACTACAGCGCCGTCAGGGTTTGCTTTGTTCTGCAACAAATTGCCCATGCCTGAGCCATAGAATATGTTGTCGCCCAGGACCAGCGCTACCGAATCATTACCGATGAATTCCTCGCCCAAAACGAAAGCCTGCGCGAGACCTTCAGGCCTTGGCTGTACAACGTACTCAAAACGGCAACCAACCTGGCTGCCATTGCCCAATAGCTTTTTGAAGGCAGCCTGGTCTTCTGGAGTAGTGATGATAAGTATTTCGTTGATACCAGCCAGCATCAATGTCGACAGGGGATAATAAACCATCGGTTTGTCATACACCGGCATCAACTGTTTGCTGACAGCAATGGTAAGCGGGTAAAGACGGGTTCCGGAACCTCCGGCTAATACGATTCCTTTCATTATCTGTGTGCGTATTGAGAAGAGTAATAGTTTTGATAGTCACCTGACGTCACATGGTTCAGCCAGTCTTCATTATTTAGGTACCATTCAATAGTTTGACTCAGTCCTTCTTCAAAAGTTACCGATGGTTTCCAACCCAACTCATTTTTGATCTTGTTGGCGTCAATAGCATAGCGCCTGTCGTGACCGGGGCGGTCTTTTACATAAGTGATCAGTTTTTCTGACTCCCCTGCGGGGCGTCCAAGCTTCTCATCCATCTTAGCGCAGGTCAATTTGATCAGCTCGATGTTCTGCCACTCGTTGAAACCACCGATGTTATACGTCTCGCCGTTTTTCCCTGAATGATAAACCATATCTATTGCACGCGCGTGGTCAACAACGTAAAGCCAGTCGCGGGTGTATTTACCATCGCCGTACACCGGTAGTGATTTGTTGTTGCGGATATTATTGATGAACAGCGGTATCAGTTTTTCAGGGAACTGGTTCGGGCCATAGTTGTTGGAGCAATTGGTGATAACAAAGGGCATATGGTAGGTATTGCCGTAGGCACGCACCAGGTGGTCCGATGCTGCTTTAGAAGCAGAGTAGGGCGATTGGGGATCGTAAGGAGTTGTTTCCAGGAAGAAGCCTGTTTCGCCTAAGGAACCATACACTTCGTCCGTAGAGACATGGTAAAAACGTTTGCCTTCGTAGTTTCCCTTCCACAATGCACGCGCTGCATTCAGCAGGTTGGCAGTGCCCATCACGTTCGTTTCAATGAAAGCGTTAGGGTCAACTATGGAACGGTCTACATGGCTTTCGGCAGCCAGGTGTATCACCGCGTCGAAATTGTATTGCTCAAACAAAGCGATCATTGCCGCTGCATCGCAGATGTCGGCACGCTCAAACACATAGTTCGGGGCATTCTCGATGTCCTTCAGGTTTTCGAGGTTGCCTGCATAAGTGAGCAGGTCCAGGTTTACGATCTTATAGTCGGGGTATTTATTGACAAAAAGCCTTACCACATGCGAGCCTATAAACCCGGCCCCGCCTGTTATCAGCAACGTTTTTTTCATGCCGCAAAAGTAATTGATTCGTTGGATACTTAAGTTGATTTAATAATAAAGACATAGCGTTCAATGCTATGTCTTTATTATATGTTGACCGGTAATTTTATACCAGCTTGAAGCCCTCGATGAACTTGGTTGTAAAGTTGCCTTTCCTGAAGTTTTCGTCCCTCATCAACTGCATATGGAACGGAATGGTGGTTTTTACACCCTCGATCACGTATTCGCTCAGCGCCCTTTCCATTGTGTTGATCGCTTCTTCGCGCGTCTGTGCCACGGCAATGACCTTGGCGATCATTGAATCATAATAGGGCGGAATGGTATAGCCGGCGTAGATATGCGAGTCGATGCGGACCCCATGGCCGCCGGGGGTGTGCAGTACAGTGATCTTGCCGGGGCTCGGACGGAAATCGTTGTACGGGTCCTCGGCATTGATACGGCATTCGATGGCATGCATCTCCGGCTCATAGTTGCGGCCGCTGATAGGCACGCCGGCTGCTATCTTTATTTGTTCTTTGATCAGGTCGTAGTTGATCACTTCCTCGGTTACACCGTGCTCTACCTGGATA
>CAMPKG010000016.1 GCA_946887085.1 uncultured Sphingobacteriales bacterium | reverse complement strand
GTTTATAAATTCAAAATTCAAAAGTCAATATTTCTTTTTGAATTCTCTTTACTATTCGTTTGGTTGTGCAATAATTCAAATCCTCAGTCAAACCCTTTTTTTGAATTTTTACTTTTGAATTTTGAATTATTTCCTGTTACTATGAATAAACAAAGAACTAATTGATTTGTTCTCAAACGTATTGCGTATGGCTACTGCAAACAGCTCGGCAGTGGAGCATACCTTTATTTTCGAACTTTCCTGCTTCAGAGGTATCGTATCGCAAACCACCAGCTCTTCCAGCTCAGAGGTCTCGATATTCTCATAAGCTTTGCCGCTGAGTACGGGGTGCGTACAGAAGGCTCTTACCGAAAGGGCGCCTTTTTCTTTCAAAATGGCTGCCGATTTGCTGAGTGTTCCGGCGGTATCGCAGATATCGTCTATCAGCACTACATGTCGCCCGGTCACATCGCCTATCACCGTCATGGCCGCTATCTCATTGGCCCGCTTGCGTTGCTTGTCGCAGATAACCATATCCACTTCAAAATACTTGGCAACTTCCCGCACCCTATTGGTACTTCCTACGTCAGGGGACGCAAAGATAAGGTTTTCTATCTTAAGATTTTCGATATATGGGATAAAAATTGCCGAACTATCCAGGTGATCCACCGGTATATCAAAAAAACCTTGAATCTGAGGAGCGTGCAGGTCCATGGTCATCACCCTGTCGGCCCCGGCTGAGGTCAGCAGGTTGGCCACCAGTTTCGATGCTATGGACACCCGGGGCTTGTCCTTACGGTCTTGCCTGGCGTAGCCAAAGTAGGGGATAACCGCGGTAATATAACCCGCCGAAGCCCTGCGTGCCGCATCGATCATCATCAGCAGTTCCATCAGGTTGTCTGCAGGCGCATTGGTCGACTGGACGAGGAAAACATAATCGCCGCGGATCGACTCCTGGTAAACAGGCTGAAACTCGCCGTCGCTGAATTTTTGAGTAATGCATTTACCCAGGCTTTTGCCGAAGGAACGCGCAATCTGCTCGGCCAGGTAGGTGGACCCGGTGCCGGAGAATATTTTAACTGATGCCTGCATGTATTGGGAAATGAAGTGCAAATTTAGACAAAGCACGCTCATGTCAAAGGGTTTTTTCAGCCCAGACAAACAGACCTCAAGTATAGCCTTTATTTAATGTGTCCCCGCTTCAGACAGCCATTAGCTCTTCCTCAGGTATTTCAGAACCGGGATTCTTTAGATTTTGAAGATTGCCACGGCTTGTATTGCCTATATCCGGGTCATCAGATAGTGTAAGATCATCAAAATTGTTACGTTCTGTTACAGAATTGACTGTTTCTGAACCGGGGTCTTCAGGATTAAACTGATTATCCGTGTTTTCCAGTGTTGATGGTGTGTAGAACATTTCCAGTCCATCTGTGTCCTCGTCGACATCTATAGCGATCATGGGGTTGTGCGAGGGCTTGCCTGCCCCGCCTAATGCGGGGTTACGATTGGTTACAATTTCGGACGTTCTCTCTTGTTCTTCCTGCGAATCGCCAAAGCGGATGATGGAGGGCGCCTCGTAGTGCAACAGCTCTTCTTCTTTCTCAGCCAGTGCATTGTCCATTTGTACGGCGCGGAGTATCTCAGCGATAGTGGGCTCTATGGTGATCTCCCTTATTTCGAAAACCTTTGAACTGATAGTTTTATTGGTTTCGGCCTCTTTGGTATAGATAGATCGGAGCACCGACCGTTTCAGCCTTATGGCTTGTACCTGGTTCACCCGGTGGGCTACAATGTCATCTACCAGGCAGTCGCGGATAGAACCGTGGAAATCTTCAATGACTTTGACGATAGCTGGTTGATGCAATAACCTGTTGGCTGCGGTTCTCAGCGCTTCGCCTTCTGCTTCAGGGTAGGCTGTTTTGTAAGCACGGCTGGCGTCGCCATGACACAATACTTCCGAGAGGAAGATCTGGTGTTTAGGATTCATGATGATAGTTTAGCCCTACCAGGCGTTTTCAAGGTGGATGATAGGGTGGTTAACAATAGTTTTCTATGTCAAATATACGACAAGTTGATTGAATTGACAAATTAATTTTCTGGTTGTTGTTCGGATGTGCCACAGGGTCAACAGCATCCGCGTCATCGCCCTCCTCATCTCTTTCTTTTCTTTTGCTTGTCCAAAAGAAAAGAAACAAAAGAAAAAGACACTTTTTATTCAATCGCTCCGCGGAATAAAAAGATAGCTATACGCTGTTAGCGCAGTTCGCTAATCAGCTGCATGGCGCTGGTTGTTTCGCTGCGCTTCACAAAGGCGCCGCCATGGGCTAAGCTATCGTCCACTTATTGTTCCGTCTCTCGCAGAGGAAGCGCCGGCATCAGAAAAAATTGCTATCTTAACAATCACATGCTATGAGCACTAAGTTTAAAAACATAAAGGTTCAAACTCTGGGTGTTGCAATAGCTCTTATTGTGTTATCGGCGGCAAGATGTGATAAACCACAGTTTGTCGAGACATTTTATAGTATCACAGTAACAAATAATTCGACAGACTCGATTTGTGTATTGCTGGCAGATATACATGGGCCGCATCAATACCCCGATACTGTTCTGCCAGCAGATAGCCCTTCGTTCTTTGTTATAGTGTCCGGACGTAGCGGGTATTACTATTCTGATTCTCGTGAACCCTGGTCGAAAGAATTGGAATACCTGCCGGCTGATACTTTATCGATGTTTATTTTTGATGCTGGCATATATAGAGATAGCTCATGGTCTTATATCAGGGATAATCATGGGATTTTGAAGAGATTTGACTTAAGCATTGAGAACCTGGAACACCTGGACTTCAAAGTATCTTATCCACCAACACAATGGATGATCGACAATGTAAAAATGTACCCATAGCAGGACCTTGCACGAGAGACTATCAGGGACGGTATAGTTTGTGACAGTCGGGCATTGGAACTGGTTCTCAGTTGCTGCGCCCTGATTCCGGCGGGTCCTGTGCCAGAGACCCGCCGGCGACGGAAGTCTAATAGCCGGTAATGAAATATCGTTGTTTCGAATTTCTGCTTTAGCGTGTAGCAATGATCACGGTGGAGTCGATATGTACGAATCGTGGAGGCTTATTTGAACCTGAGCCGTAAACGTAGATATAGTATAAGCTGTCCTGAGAGGCAAAGAACTTTAGCTCGTGTTTTATCGGCGCACCGGGTGAAAGTTTGTAAACATCGCCAAACTCATGGGCAACTGTGTAACTCTTGGTAGCCGCCACAGTGCCCGGATACCATATCTCTGCTCTGAAATGCCGGTTGTCAACTTGTGTGACACGTATTTCTACATCAGAGACGTTTTCCACGGGGACTACAAAATTTGTATCAGGTAGTGGCTTTGTATAATTTTTTGTGTGGGCTTTTCCCTTATAAGTACCTTCCAGGTGCGCTACGAATGACTTGGATGGGTTTAAAGGTGGCACCGTGCTTTTTAAACTATCAATGGGCTGTGTGGCTAAAGGTGAGGGTGCAGGTTCATGCTTTTTACATGCTGTAAAAATGAACAGCAAAATTATCGTTAGGGGCAGGGTGTTTTTCATTTGCGGAACTTTATCGTTTTGCAGTAATCACTTCGTAAACTGTTGTTGCGCTGGAACCGCTACCGCCCGATTCGCTACTAGTCGTACTAACGCTGTCTTTAAGTGGATAGATATACATCCAGCTGTGCTGATGGAACTGGTATTTGTCGTCAGGAAGTCTCCCGAAGTTTCTCCAGTGAACCAAGGTACCCGTGTCGTACCGGCTGTATCGAAATGTATTTCTATCGACCTTGGTTATCTCGATCCTTACATCGATGGTGGTAATTTGCGTATCCTTTGTATTGGTTGGTTTAAACCAGTTGTAAACGGTCCGGGTCTTTGTACCGTAATAATTTCCAAGCAGGTTATCGACACGTGAAGATGTATCTAAAGGATGTACTGTATTTTTCAGGCTATCTGTGCTTTGCTGTTGAATAACCATGGGCGTTACCGCCTTGTGCTTTTTACAAGCCACAAATGCCAGCAGTATAATTGGCAGTAAGGGTAGGACAGTTTTCACATCATAAATTTAAAACATACTATTGTTTCTTTTGTCACGTTAGTCTCATTGCTTGTTTCTGATGCAGATAGGGAGAAGTCCTATCAGAGTATTATTTTAGGGCTTTCTCATTTTTCCGTGGATAAAAAGCAGGTTCTCAACAGTTTTGTTTTTGCGCTGATTTATGGTGCAGCCTTTTACCTGCTCCAGCTTTTTCTTTTCCAGCGGGGTATGGTGGCGCTGATGCCGGATAGCAATAATCTTATCAATGGCGATGCAGGCTGGTACAAGTTCGTTGTTGATGAGGGCTATGTGTATAAAGGCGGGTGGGGCAATGCCGGGTTTTTTCCACTGTTCCCGCTGGTATGGAAGCTGTCAGGTCTTTCAGCGTTAGGGGTGTCTTTTCTTAACATTGTTTTCCTTGCGGGTGGACTGGCGATCCTTTCTGCTGTGTATAAAATGGCGGATGCTGACAGGCTCCTGCTTCTATCCACACCTTCGCTCTATTTTTGTTTTGCTCCTTATGCCGAACCGTTGTTCATCCTGCTGGGTGCGGCACTTATCTATGGCATCGGCCGCAAAAAGACCGCTATCGTATGGGTTAGCCTGTTGCTGTTAGCATTGGTTCGCCCCACAACCATCGTGTTGCTGCCTGCCCTCCTGATTATGGAGCTGCTTGGTGCTGAACGGTCGGCATGGGTGAAGGCCCTGCTGCGGTGGGTGATGTTATATGTTTTACCGGTTATTATTTCGCTTGGCGCGTTTTTATGTTACCAGTATTATAAGACGGGAGTCTGGTTTGCCTATTTTAAGCACCAGGCCGATCTGTGGGGACGTAAATTTTCATTGCCCGAGCTGCCTTTCAATAGTTCCCTCGGGCCCAAATTTCTTTGGCTGAATGCATTGGCGTTATTCGTGGGCATAGTATGCGTAGGCATGGTGTTACGCACGGCATACCAATGGTTGGCGAAGAATATTGTATATGCCGATAAAGGCCTGATACTATCTATCCTGTACATAGCCGGCGTAGCAATGGTCAATATATTCTTTAATCCGCATTGGGAAGGGCAGACAAATGTATTCGGCAGCCACAGGTATATATTTGTATCACCGTTCTTTTTTGTATTCCTGTATCATTTTACGAGGGAGGTCAGCTATCGCCCTGCACAATTTCTGTGGGTGTTTCTGCTGACCAATGTTTTCTGGCTGCTGTTCGCATCGTATGTGCACATCATGTACCTGGTCTATTTCAACTTTTGTTCTGCGCTCGTGCTGATGTACATGCTGTGCGCTAACCGGAAATTTCAATGGGTCGCGTTGATATTGGTTGCTATAAACATCATCGTGCAGGTGCGCTCATTCCAGATGTTCATTGATAAGATATATACCGACTAACCTACCACATGAACCAGTTGCAAAAATATATTCAGCGCGATGCGGTACAGGCCTTCTTACTGGCTTTGGGATATGGTATTAGTTTTTATTTGCTCAATCTTTTCCTGCACCAGCGCGGCATGGTATCCTTATTGCCCGGCAACCAAAACCTGATGCACTGGGATAGCGGGTGGTACAAGGAGGTTGCAGAGCTCGGATATATCTACCGTGAAAAAGGTCCTTGTAATGTTGTGTTTTTCCCCTTGTTCCCGATCGTCTGGAAATTGCTGCCGTTTAGCGCAATGGGCATTTCTTTTGTCAATGCCGCTTTGTTTGCGATGGGTTTTGCCCTGTTCAACACCCTATATAAGTTATCTGCCGTTGAAAAGTTGATCATCCTGTCCCTTCCTCCCATTTATTTCGCCTTCATACCCTATAGTGAAGCTGTTTTTATTCTTTGCACATCGGCCAGTCTTTGGGCAATACATCATAATAAAAAAGGGCTGTTATGGCTTAGCCTGTTCCTGCTTGCGCTGTCCAGGCCGGTAGCGTTGGTAATGGCGCCTGCCTTTATCCTCGCCGAACTGATATTGAACGATCGCAATAAATGGCTGTTGTCACTTAAAAGATCGCTGCACTATATAGTGCCTTCGTTGGCCGGCACGTTCCTGCTGTTTGCTTACCAATATTACACAACAGGGGTATGGCTGGGCTTTTTTATAAAAGAAGTTGAAGTTTGGGAACATAAATTTGCTATTCCAACACTTCCTTTCAACAGCTATCATGGCCCGCGGCTTCTCTGGTTGAATGCCGTGGCAATGTTTCTTTGTGTTATGGCACTCATCCTGCTTGTCAGCCGCGGCATCCAATGGCTCGCGAAAAATAAGGTGGCGCAAAACAGGCTGCTGATTTTGTCTTGCCTGTACATGGTGGCCGTGTTGTGCAAAACAGTTTTTTTCAATCCTACCTGGGGTACTTATACCACCAATGTTTTTGACATCAACAGGTATGTGTTCGCATCACCTTTCTTTTGGGTGTTCTTAATATACTTCGTTAAAGACCGGAGATACACAGCGATCGATTTTCTGAAACTGCTGTTGTTGACCAATGCATTCTGGCTGCTTTTTGCTTCCTATAATCATATCATGTATGTCGTATACTTCAATTTTTGTACGCTGATGATCATGCTGTATATGATGCACGCCAACGGGTATCCATGGGCTGTGGCTATTATTTTTACACTCAATCTATACGTCCAGGTGCAAATGTTCCAGGGTTTCATTGGCGAGAATATTTACCCCGGCTAATAATAAACTTGCCCATATTACCCACATCCCTATCTTTGGGCGAAAATAAAATCACATTCTATGAAACGTAACGCAACAGCCGTATGGAACGGTTCAGGTAAGGAGGGCAAAGGCCACCTTACTACGCAAAGCAACGTGCTCGACCAGGCACAGTATTCTTACGTTAGCCGTTTCGAAAGCGGTACAGGCACTAATCCTGAAGAACTGATGGCTGCTGCGCACGCAGGATGTTTTTCGATGAAACTCAGTTTCATCCTGGGTGCGGCAGGATTTACCCCTGACGAAATAAAAACCGAATGTGGCGTTACCATCGACAGCGGTACGATCACTAAAAGCGAATTGACCGTTCGCGCAAAAGTGCCGGGCATCGATGCAGCGAAATTCAAAGAGTGTGCTGAAGAAGCAAAATCAACCTGCCCGGTATCTAAAGCCTATAATTGCGAGATAACACTGGATGCTGCATTGGCATAACCTCACCCAGTCAAGCCTTCGGCATGACGTCCCTCTCCTAAAAACAGGAGAGGGTTTTTTATTTCTTGAAGTAGTAAAGGTTGTTTGTATTCTCCCTCTCCTGTTTTTAGGAGAGGGACATTGTGGCGACGCCACAATCGGGTGAGATTACGGTGACCTGCGTCACCATTCACTCCGTTAACCAGATATTAACATCGCCACATATGTAATATTATATGCGTATCGGATAATTATTCAGTTCCTTATTCTTGCTATTACAACTATTATTTTCATAATGGGCGTGAGTGACCAGCATCATCTTGTTTAAGTTGTTTTTCGGGGTCAATTTTGGGTAAGAGAAAGAGATAAAAACAGGCTTTTTGAGAGGAAGAAGCAACCTGTTTTTACCCGACCTAAAAAACTTATTGAAAACAACAAAAACAGAGGTAGTATGAGATACAAGACATTTGTATGCATGAACATTGCCATCATCGGTACCGGCAAAAATTGTGAAGCATTGGCCAAAGGCCTGGCAGCCGCCGGCCACGAGGTGTTCATCGGCATGAAAAGCATCAGTGGCAACGGGCAGGTAAGCCACAAGCTGCTGGAGGCTTACGAGAATATCTATATTACCACGGTACACGATGCGGCTGTTGAGGCCGATGTCATCCTCATTACAACCCCTGCTACTGAAGTGAGAGAGGTGGCTTATATGCTGGATGATGTGAGGAAAAAGACCATCATCGATCTTTCAAGTTTCAATTTTGTACGCCATAACAAACACATAAATACTTACAACGCCATCAAAGCCATCACAGGTTCTCAGAACATCGTGAAATGCTATAACGTTACCGGTTACGAAGACCTGGTGAACCCCGAGATTCACGAAGACAATACCGATATGTTCATTGCAGGCGACAGCAAGAAATCAAAAGAAATGGTGAAGTTGCTGGCGCGGGATATTGGGTTTGTGAACTGCTTCGACTTCGGAGATTATGAAACAGTGCCTATGCTGGATCATATGTCGGAATGCTGGAACAATAGGGCAGTGAAGCAGAAAGTGCAGGCAAGCCTTGCTTACAAGCTGGTGGCAAGATAGTTACCAGCCACTGGCCAGCACATCGGCTATGTGCAGGGTTTGCATAGGCAGGTTGTTTTTGTCAATATAACCTTGTACATGCATCATACAAGACACATCCGTTGATATCATATACTGAGCGCCCGTTTCCAGGGCGCTTTGTACTTTAGTTTGCGCCATGCCTATAGATATCGGCTCGAATTTTACAGCAAACGTACCACCGAAGCCGCAACAAGTCTCGCATTCCTTCATCTCTACCATTTCCAGGCCCTTTACATGCTGCAGCAGTTTGCGCGGACCTTGCTTGATGCCGCATTCGCGTAACGCGCCACAGGCATCATGATAAGTAGCTTTACCGTTCAGCGTGGCGCCGATATCTTCCACTTTCAGTACGTCGGTAAGAAACTCTGTGAACTCATACATGCGTTTGCGTATCGCATCGCATCGCAGGTGCTCGGCGCTGTTCTCCAGCATTTTGTCGTAGTAGTTGCGCACAAAGCCCGTGCACGATCCACTGGGGCCTACGATATATCCTTCACCATCAAAATCATTCAGGAATTTCTTGGCTACTGCTTTCGACTCGTTCCAGTATCCCGCGTTGAAGGCAGGCTGTCCGCAACAGGTCTGGTTGGTATTATAAGTCACCTTACATCCGAGCTTCTCCAGCACCTTCACCATATTCATGCCGGTTTGCGGATAAAGCTGATCAACAAAGCAAGGTATAAAGAGTTGGACGTTCATTCTAAGTAAAAATTCAAAAGTCAAAATTCAAAAAAAGGAACGCAGGTTCAGGGCTACTTCTTCCTGCTGTTGCGTATCATTTTCAACGCAGTTATAGCAGCCTCTTCGCCTTTGTGGCCATGCGGGCCGCCGAGGCGTTCTGCAGCTTGCTGTTCATTGTCCAGGGTCAATACACCGAATATCACAGGCACAGGCAGCACCAGGTTTAATTGTAGTATGCCTTCCGTCACAGCCTTACATACGTAGTCGAAGTGTGGGGTGCCGCCGCGTATCACTGAGCCAAATGCTATGATCGCTTCCGGTGCGTTCTTTTTATCCTTGCGGTTTTCCCAGAGCTGTTTGCAGGCAAAAGGCAACTCGAAAGAGCCGGGCACCGCCAGTTTCTTTACGATGATGGCACCATGCTGTTCGGCAACGCGCTCGGCGCCTTTTACCAGTTCGCTGGCTATTGTTTCATTCCATTCTGTATAAACGATAGCAATTCTCGGCTTTTTAAGCTCATCGAGAGAGGCGGTATCGAGTAACGCAGGACTGTTCTTTGATCTGGCCATATAAAACTAAAAATCCCCTTTTCGCCGTAAAGGTAAAAGGGGATTTGAATATTGTGAAACATATTATTATTCCAATACACCGAGGCGCGCGAGTGATTTTTCTACATCGCGTGCCTGTGCACTTGTGGGATACTCATCGCGTATGCGGATGTAGGCTTTCTTAGCTTCTTCGGGTTGTTTGTCCATTTCGTAAGCTATGCCTGCGCGCTGCAGGTAGAAAGGAGAGATGGCATTGTCGTCTTTGTTGCCGGCAGCCTTGTTGTAATACTCGATACCTTTTTTGGTATTGCCGGTCTCCATATATGCATCGCCGAGGCAACCGTAAGCTGCATACTCAACCTGTGTGCCTTTGCCATCGAAATCTTCGAGGTGCTTGATCGCGTTTTTGAAATCGCCTGTTTTCAGATAGCAAACGCCCGCATAATAATGCGCCAGGTTAGCTGAAGGCGTACCGCTGAATTTCTTTTCGATCTTCAGGAAGCCCGCGCGCTGTCCGTCACCATTCAGGGCTTTGTTCAGTGAGTCCACCTCGAAGTAGCGCTGTGCGTAAGACATAGCTGTTACAGCTTTATTTGAGCGAGGCTCCTGGTAAAGTTTTTTATAAGCGAAAAAAGCCACTACAGCGCCAATTGCAATGCCTGCAACCAGGTTGATGGTCTTCTTGTTCTTCTCATACATTACCTGGATGTTGTCCAGCGCCTTGTTGTCTTCAACCGTTATCTTCTCAGTGCCGGGTTGTTTTCTTGTTGTACTTGCCATTTAATTACTTAGGATTTACTATTGCGATTTTTAATTTTTCGTTTGTCTTTATACTCAATACTGTAATCAGTCGGTAATATACGGATAATCATCTTCAACGTATATATCCTTATACAATTCGCTGTCGTCAGGCCATGGGCTGTCTTCCGCAAACTGTACCGATTCTTCTACCTGCGCACGCACTTTTTCGTTGATCGCCTCAATTTCCTGTTCTGTAGCCCAGGCATTGTCCATGATGGTCTTCAGTACCTGGTTGATGGGGTCTTTCTCTTTATACTCTTCCAGTTCTTCTTTAGTGCGGTATTTTGCCGGGTCACTCATAGAGTGGCCGCGGTAGCGGTAGGTCTTTATCTCCAGGAAGGTTGGCCCTCCTTTTTCGCGTGCACGACGTACGGCGCGCTCGATGGCTTTGTGTACCTCTTCGCAACTCATACCGTCTACAGAATCGCCGGGCATGCCATAGGCGTCAGCCAGGGTGTAAATATCCAGAACTTTGGAGGTGCGCTCTACTGAAGTACCCATTGCGTAGTAGTTGTTCTCGCAAATGAATACCACAGGCAGTTGCCAGAGCACAGCCATATTGAAGGTTTCGTGCAGCATACCCTGCCTTGCGGCGCCATCGCCAAAGAAGCAGATGGTAGCACGGTCGTTGTTGTTGTATTGATCGGCGAAGGCGATACCGGCGCCAAGGCCTATTTGTCCGCCCACTATGCCGTGGCCTCCGAAAAAGCGCTTTTCCGCGCTGAAGAAGTGCATGCTTCCGCCCTTGCCCTTACTGCAACCTGTAGCCTTGCCATACAGTTCGGCCATACAGGCGTTAGGGGTGATTCCCTTCGCGATGGCCAGGCCGTGGTCGCGGTAGGCGGTAATGACGTTGTCATCATCGCGGATGGCGGTCATCATACCGGCAGCAACAGCTTCCTGGCCTATGTACAGGTGGCAAAAACCACGTATCTTCTGCATACCATACAGCTGGCCCGTTTTTTCTTCAAAACGGCGGAGCAGCAGCATGATCTCGTACCAGTATAAATATGTTTCTTTACCGAAAGGAGTCTGCACGGTTTGTTTAAATTTGTGCGAAAATATAAAAACTTTCGTTCCTTTTCCGCTTGAATACTATAAAGAAGATAACGCTGCTGCAATTCCGCAACTATTCATCTGCTTCTTTTGAATTCAATGCCCCCATTACCTGCATCACAGGCCCTAACGGCAGCGGAAAGACCAATCTCCTCGACGCGGTCTATTATCTCTGTTATACCAAGAGCTATTTCAGCGCCTGGCAGCAAAACAGCGTGCAGAAAGGCCTTGACGGCTTCAGGGTGGAAGGGGTCCTGTCGCATGGCGAAAATTCTGAAACTATCAGCTGCAAATGGAAGCAGGGGAAAAAAGAGATCTGCGCCAATGGTGTGGAGTATGAAAAACTGACAGAACATATAGGGAAATATGCTGCTGTGATGATCGCCCCCGATGATATGGAGCTGATCAATGACGGCAGTGAACTGCGCCGTAAATGGGCAGACAGCGTCCTCAGCCAGACCGACCGCGAATACCTGGAGTGCATTATGCAGTACCAACGGGTATTGCAGCAGCGGAATGCCTGGTTGAAAATGCAGGCTACCAACCCCAGCCCAAACCGTACAGAGCTGGAGTTCTATGATTCGAAAATGGCTGCGGATGGCCAGTACATTCACAATGCCCGTAAAGCATTTCTTGTGCGCTTTTTGCCCTTGTTACAATTTTTCTACGAGCAGCTTTCAGGCGGGAAAGAGCAGGTAAATATCGTTTACGAAAGCGACCTGCTGCAAAAGACATTAGCCCAATGGTTCGACTCGGGGCTGGAGCAAGACCTGCGTATGCAACGCACGCTCCGGGGCATCCATAAAGACGATTGGGACTTTATCCTTGACGATACCGCGATCAAGCAATTTGGTTCGCAGGGGCAGAAGAAGAGTTTCTTGTTCGCACTCAAACTTGCGCAGTACGCATACCTGGGCGAGGAGCAGGGGCACCTGCCAATACTCTTACTCGACGATATCTTCGAAAAGCTCGACCAACAACGTATGGAGGCCTTGCTTCAAATTATCCGCGGCTCGCAATTCGGGCAGGTAATATTGACCGATACCCATGCCGGCCGTGTGAGAGACGCTTTCGGGAACGAGACCGAGTTAGCTTTTATTGAGCTCTAGCTTATTCGACAGTTATCCGTTTCGTAATTACAGCATCTCCGCTTTCCAGTTTCACAAGGTAAATGCCCTTTGCAGGTGAACGCAGGACAATATTCGCTGAGTTTCCTTCCACAGCCTGTTCATGCATCAGTTTACCTAAAACATCAAACACTGTGATGGATCCGTTGGTTATGCCGTTTTTCAATTTCACAGTAAAAGCTCCTCTGCTCGGATTGGGGAACACTTCAACATCTATTGGCTGAATATCGACGATGCTGTTGGTTGGTGTAGTATCCGTCAATTGCCAAAGCTCGCGGCCGATGACGCCGTAGTCTGCACCAAGGTATAAGGCATCATCGTAAACGAAAAGGCCTGAATGCGGCGAAAGGGGATTAAGAAAGGATGGTCCGGGAGGCGCTATTTGAACTGTATTTGTGCCCGTACCATCTGTGCGGAACAGTTGCACGTCGCCGGCAGTGCTTTGCCCAACAAAATACAGGTGATCTTTATATTCAGTAAAACTTATAGAATAGCTGGGAGCAGTACCTGGCTGCAGATCTGTCAGCATTTGGGTTCCCGCGGCAGTGCCGTCGGTATACCAGGGCTCAAGACCGGATGCACCGTCACTCGCCTGGAAGTATATTTTGTCCTTGAACTTTGTAAACCTGGTTGGTGATGAACCGCCTGTCGGGTTAATGTCTTTGAGCATATTCGTTCCTGCAGTGGTACCGTCCGACATCCAGAGCTCAAAGCCATTTGTGCCATCTGATGCACCGAAATAAATGTTGCCGTTTACTACTGTAAAGAACTGAGCGTTTGAGGGGGCTGGGCCCGGATTGATATCTTTGAGTAAATGGGTGCCTGCCGTAGTGCCGTCAGTTATCCATGGTTCGGTTCCATTGGCGCCGTCACTAGCCATGAATATCGCAAAACTTCCAGCTGTCGTTATTTGGTAGGGGTCAGAGCCGCTATTTCCCGGAAAAATATCTTTCACCATTACTGTTCCTGAACTGGTGCCATCAGTTTTCCATAGTTCGTGCCCGAAGGTGTTTGTCGTTGCAGCAAATAACAGCGTAGTGCTGTTAAGGACCGTAAAATCTGACGGAACACTGGGGGCTGCTCCAGGGTCAATGTCTTTTAGCAGCTGCGTACCTGCGGGCGTTCCATCAGAGATCCACAATTCTGTGCCTGAGGCGCCGTCGTCAGCAGACATAATAATGCTGTTGTTGAAATGCGCTAATAAGGGCATTGAGCTGGTTGCACCTGGGTAGATATCTTTCAAGAGAGTGGTGCCTGCACCTGTGCCGTCGCTCACCCACAGTTCTTCGCCAGTTGTGCCGTCATTAGCGGCAAAATAAAGTTTGCCGTTGAACGCGAGGAATTCATTGGGTTGAGATCCGGTTGCGCCGGGATAAATGTCCTTGACCAATTGCGTGCCTGCTATAGTTCCATCAGAAACCCATAATTCTCCTCCTTCTCCCGGCGTTGTTGCTACGAAGAACATTTTTCCATTGCATTCTGCATACGATCCCGGGTTTGAGCTGCCCGTACCGGGATACAGATCAAAACTTTGAAAGACTATTGGCAACTGCGCAAAAGATTGCGTGGCAGACAGCATACCAAGTGTGATGAGTAGTTTTTTCATAGGGGAGTGTAATTAACGGCCAGTTAAATATAAACAAAAAAAATAAGATTATCCGAATGCGGCTTTAGTGGGTTGATTACACTGATAATTGCGTTTACCGGTTTTAGGACGAGGTTCTACGCCTGTAAAATGCAAATTGCACGCCCCGCAGATGCTTCCCATGGTTACTAACAGGCTAGGTTGATTTCACAGGAGGGAATTTCTTTTCCATTAACAATATTGGGCAGTATAAAAGGCAGTAATAAAGTGTCAGGTCGTAAGACCTGACACCACGTTGAATGCCGCAGGTTATGCGCCGGGACAGGTCATCTGGAAAGAGGTTGATTATGTGAACTGCAAATTGCAGGACCTCCACATGCCTTCCAATGGTTACTCCACGGGTTATGTTGATTTCACGGGAGGAAATTTCTTTTCGATCAATAATATAGTGCAGTACAAACGGCAGTAAAAGTATCAGGTCGAAAGACCTGAAACTTGATTCAAAGTAGATTGGCACATAACTTGAGTAAGTTATAGAAAGTCATCACTTGAAACTAGTAATCGTATCTGTTGTTATCGTTCTCCTCTGCCTTAATGTCGCAGCCCAACGACGATTTGAGTTTCAGGCAGGCTATGGTATGTATTCTTATGATGTAGTGACCAACGAAATACGCGAACAGGGAAATGCATTACCGAACCTGACCCATAAAGGCAGTTATTTCCTTACTACGCGATATGCTCTTTCGTACAGGTTTTTGCTTGGCATAACAGTTAATCACTACAGGATGGAACGAAGCTATCCCTATACTCCTGAAAAGATCAGGGCCACAGGCTTTGCCCCTGATTTTGCATGGTATTATAATACGGAGGGGCTCATACGCACCTATATGTCGGGAGCAACGGGCGTAACATGGATATATCATGTGGGTGAATATCCAAAAAGCCATTCCCAAAGGGGTGAATTCCGTGGGTGGCAAAAAGATATCTTTTTTCACTACAGTCCGATAGGAGTGCAGGTGGGGCGGTCTTTCGGTTTGTTCACAGAGTTGGGTATCGGCAATAAAGGACTGCTGAATTTTGGTTTGTTTTATAAACCACAAGTTCAGGTTGTTCACAGATAGAACTTTATTCATCCCGCTTTCATAACCCAGTTGATCTGCCGCTTAGATGATACGTCAGCTATTCTATCGTATACTCATAGGTCAGCGTGTTGTCTTCCTTACTTACTGATATGCGCCCAAATGTCGACGCGTGATTTGAAGGGAATGTTTCCGTGACATAGCTGTCATCAGTTTCGTATTTTAATGTTTTGGCCGGTATGTCGTATCCGTAGTCTGAACCCATATAACGCGTAGCCTCTGAATTGTCGCATCCTCTGAAATTTTTGGAGCGTCTTATGTCATTGATCAGCCTTTGCCTGTCGCTATCCGAAATTTTGAGTGTGAATTTTTGGTAGAAGTCTTGCCAGTCCCATTGCGATTCATTGTGTTCCAGGGTGAATTTATCATTGAGGATAATTCCTTGTTTTGCCAAAAGCTTTTTTGCATCAGCCTTTGTGAAAAGTTCATCTTCAAAAACTGCCGTAAATAACAGGGCTGCAATGCAAAGTGCAAACAAGCCTGCTAATATTTTTCCTACCTTCGGATATCCTAGTTTTTTAGGTATCCAATAAAGGACAAATGCAACGCCAACAGGCAAAGCGACAAATACCAGAAAAAATACCAGGATGAGCTCGATCATGATCTGTTTAATACTACTACCTACTTTTTTTTAGTCGCACTAATTGCTGATAAATAAGAAACATCCATGTTCCGAAAGCCGCACTTAATATCCAGATATCCTTGTTCCTGAATGGATGAATAACATGATGAATGATATCCCCTGCGAGGCCAAAGGGGTTGGTAACGATGTCCCAGCTATTCCATCGTTCGTAACGACCGAGGTAAATGCCGTAGCCACACATTACAAAGACAAGGAAGACAATGAAAGAGAGATATCTTTTGTCGATAAAACCCACCAGCCATTGCTCCATTTTTTGCAATGAAATAAACCCCAACACCACACCATTCAATGCGGCGGATAGTATCAACAACAGATCGTACCAAAGCGGTATGTATTCACGCTGGTAAAGATGGAACAGATCGGTAGTGATGTACATGGCATTAGGGAAGAACAACAGCCAGAGTGCGGCAAACAGCCAGCCTTTACGGCTGCTGTTTGCCAAATGCACACGGTGGGCAAAGTAAAGGGGCAATGCTGCAAGAAACAGGTTCCAAAGAAGGAAGAGGAAAGTAAGATGGCCGGTGTACAATACCCTGCATACTATCAGCATTCCGCTGAAACAGAGCGAGGGGAGCAGCCATTTGTATTTTTCGGTGAAACTCATGATTTAAAATTGAAGGGTTTGCAGGTTTTATTGTGACACGTATGATGTTGAAGAAGTTCCATACCAGTTGATCTTCCGCGAATAGAACATGATGATGGCGATGATGACGAACAAGCCGATACTGCCGAATAATAATGCATAATCCTGTAGCTGTATCAACACAAACAGGTAGGTGTACAGGCCGCCCAGCGCCGCGGCAAAACCTGCTGCTATTTTCACCTGCCGGAATATACCCAGTGTGTACAGGCTGATGAGTAAAACAGTTGCTACGGCGGAAATGATATAGGCAAGATTAAAACCGGTGTATTCTGATATCGACAGCAGCAGCGTATAGAATACACAGAGTGCAATACCTACGAGTACATATTGTAAAGGATGTACCTGCTTTTTCTGCAACACCTCGAGGAAGAAGAAAATAGTGAACGTAAGCGCGATGATGAGTATCGCGTATTTTACCGAGCGTTGGGTCTTTGCATAATTATCTGTTGGCTGCACGAGTTTCACGCCGAAGGCAGATGCTTCTACATCGTAGGTGCTTGCATCGCGCCAGGCCTGCGGGTAGTTTCGTGATACCTGCAGTATGTTCCATTGTGCATCAAACCCATCCTTTTTGCTGATGGCGGTAGTTGAAGGCAGGTAGTGCCCGTCAAATGCGGGATCCTTCCATGGTGAGCTCAGCTTTGCACGGGTGGTTTTTCCCGTAGGCACAAAATACAGGTGCGACGAACCTTTCAGCTTCAGGTCTACGGAAAACGCTGTTTTCTTTGTGAGGTCAAGATCGGCGGCAACGCTCACCCCTGTTTTGATCACATTGTTTTCCGGCAGACCTGCATCGAGGGCAAGGGGAGTGCCGTTCCATTTCATCACCACATCTTCTTCCAGGCCGCGCGCATCGTTCAGTCCTATCATCACGTAGCAGTCCTGCCATAAGATGTTCTCGGCGGGAATATCGAGTTTTCCGAACATCGCCGGATCGAATATTCCCGTGAGCTGTGTTGAAGAACGATAGAGCGTTACATCGTACAGGCTGCGGTGGCGTTGCTCCGGTATCAGCTTACCATCGATGTTGAGTTGTTCGGGCAGGAGGTAGGCATTCCTCCTCGTCATTTTTCCGCTGCTGTCTATTTTTTGAATATAGGGTACAACCACAACGGGACCGGTGACGGTTTGTTGCGTGGCCCATTTGCTGCTTACTTCAGCGATCACTTCGTTTTGGCGCTGTTCCCTTTCGCTGACCAGGCCTGATAGCAATGCTACAGGTATCAGCATGACAAGAATAAAAAAGCCGATCAGCAGTCCTTTGAAGAGCATGCGGTTCCTTTCCCAGAAGCTGTCTAAAATTTTTGTTGGATACGATTCCATATTTATTGTGTTTTATGTTTAGAAAGTACTTTGTTTTTCAAAGTTAATAGAGCAAAAAAATATCAGTTCAATCCTTTGATGATCTTTTCTAATGCATCCAGGTGTGTCCTGAACGCTTTTTCCCCCGCTTTGGTTATTGAATAAGTAGTGTTGGTTTTCCGCCCGATAAAACCTTTCTGCACTTTGATGTACTGGTTTTCTTCCAGCGTTTTCAGGTGCGTGGCAAGGTTGCCATCCGTTACATCAATAACTCCTTTCAGGTCGTTGAAGTTCAGGCTGTCGTTCACCATAAGCGCGCTCATGATGCCGATCCTGATACGGCTGTCAAAGACTTTATTCAGATGTTCTATCGGGTTCTTCATCAACTAAGCTCCTCGCGCGATATATGTTTGTCGTATTTATTCCACATAATTATGCCGTAAAGTACATGCAGTGCACCAAAACCTATCG
>CAMPKG010000015.1 GCA_946887085.1 uncultured Sphingobacteriales bacterium | reverse complement strand
CTGTTACCCTTACAATTACTGCTCTGCTCCGTGCAGTCGTACGCGCAGTTCAACCTCAGCAACAGCAACCTTATTGCATACTACCCGCTCAACGGCAATTTCCTCGATTATTCAGGAAATGGCAATCACGCCATTGGCCACGGAAATATAAATTTTATGGCAGACAAAAATGGCCAGTTAAATGCTGCTGCAGGATTTGACGGTGTTGATGACTGGATAGAAACGCCCCTTACTGATTTTGCTAAAGGGTCGTTTACAATATTATTCCAGATAAGAAAGGATACAACAGGCCCCGGTAACGTGTTTAAAAAGACAACCCCAACGAACACACAGTTCTTTTTGAATTGGAATGGCGGCACCAATGCAGGCATGACTTATAATTACGCCATAAGAACGACTTGCAACACCTCCAATGGTATAGTGTCTGGGGGGACAACACCAATAGCTAACGGGCAATGGCATTGTGTGGGATTCAGTTACGACAGAGATTCGGCCATTTCGCGGGTGTTTGCCTATAATGGCGTTACGCATTGGGCCATAACCCCGTTTACAACAGCGAGAATGGACACATGTATCAATCCACAGTTAATGATTGGCAACTTAGGCACTTATTTGAAAGGAGCTATCGATGAGGTAAGGGTATATAGCGCATCGTTTCTTACCGGTAACGCATCGACCGGAGCAGTATCATCAGCAGCGGTGTTTACCGCCTATTGCGATAGCCTGCCATTGCTGATGCAACCTTTTATTGATACCATGCTCTGCCAGGGCGGTAGCTTTAATCTAGGCTACAGCGGTGGAAGATTTTTCAGCGGTAATACGGTCATCGTTCAGTTATCCAACTCTTCAGGAAGTTTTGCTAATGCCGTAACTATTGGTTCGGTATCTACAACAACCACCCCGGGTACTATTTCCTGTACCATACCCGTTAACACACCCCTGGGCACAGGCTATCGCATCCGCATACGCTCTACTAACCTTGCCGACACTACCGATAATAACGGGAAGAATATCCGGATTTCCGGCTATCCTTTTGTATCCGCAATTTCCAATAGCCCCATATGCGCGGGAACAAGCCTGTTCCTTGCAGCGAGCGGCACCGCAGGGTCGGTATATTCCTGGACGGGACCGGGTGGATTCAACTCCTCTGTTCAAAACCCGGTTATCGCAAATGCACCCGCCACAGCTTCGGGCGACTATATCGCTTCGGCCACGCTATTTGGCTGCACCAGTAAAGACACCGTGGCGGCCACTGTTTACGCCACACCCGCTACACTGGTTGCTTCAGCTAATACTCCCTTGTGCGCAGGTGATACTTTGAAGCTTAACTGCAACAATGCGGGCGCGGGAGCCAGCCATAGCTGGACGGGCCCGGGCAGCTTCAGTAGCCCGGCGCAAAACCCGGTATTGCCGGGTGTGGCTGTCAGCCATTCGGGTGATTATATTCTTACAGCGTCTTTGAATGGCTGTATAAAGAATGATACGGTCACGGTTCTGGTAAAACCCATGCCGGCAATACCTTCCGTAAACAATAACGGCCCGCTATGCGACGGCGATACATTACAGCTTTTTGCCCAAAGCAGCACACCCGGTGTGAGCTATAGTTGGACAGGCCCTGCTTATAGTTCATCACAACAAAACCCAGTTATTCTCAACGCGTCAACGCTTCATACTGGAAGCTACCTGGTAACTGCCACTTTGAACGGATGTACTACAGCACCGATCGCTACCTACGCCGTCGTCAATCTTATTCCCGCAACCCCATCCGCATCGAGCAATAGCCCTGTATGTGCGGGAGGCGTTCTGAACCTTTTATCGAGCAGTGCAACAGCAGGGGTGAATTATATTTGGAGCGGCCCCAACAACTTTACGTCGAATCAGCAAAACCCGGTAATAAGCCCGGCACCTGTTAACGGCAGCGGTAACTATACCGTTGTTGCAGAGTTGAACGGCTGTACGTCGAGTGGTAGCGGTACAACGAATGTTGTTGTCAGTAATGTTTCCTCCCTCGGCGTGTACCCCAGCCCCAACGATACGCTCTGCGAAAACAATAAGAACGCAACCTTTGTTGCCGTGCCCTTCAATGCCGGCACTTCGCCGCAATACCAATGGTACAAAAACGGCAATCCAATAAGCGGTGCAACCAACATCAGTTATCCTGCAACAAATATTGCAGATGGTGATACCTTCCAATGCAGGATGATCGTAACAGGTCAATGTCCGCAACAGCTGACACTGTTCAGCAATAAAATAGGCATGACGGTGTTGCCCATGACAGGGGGGCCTTCGGTTACCATTACTGCCGATCCTCCCGGCCAGCTCAAGCCATGGCAGCTGGTGAAGTTCACTGCGGTGGCAACCAATGCAGGGACAGATCCCAAATATCAATGGAAAAGAAATGGTCAGAATGTAGCGGGCGCTACCTCGTTCACCTGGAGCGCCAATAATCTTTCGCACAACGACACCATCACTTGTGAGGTAACCAGCAGTGTGTGGTGTGCCAATCCGCCAACAGCAACGAGCAACCGGATAGACGTAGATATTGCATTGGGTATTGATGACGTGGAGGGTGATGACGGGATAAGGTTGTATCCTAACTCGAATAACGGGATGTTTACTTTAGTCCTCCCCCCAACCCCCTCCGGAGGGGGTTATGTATCGCTTGAAGTGGTGAATGCGGTGGGACAGGTGGTTTACAAATCAACTATTCAACCAGCCAGGCAATCAACTATTGATGTGGCGCTACCAGAAAGTGTAGGCAACGGCATATACCTGCTGAAGCTGCGGATTGGCCATGAGGCGCAGGTAATACGGTTTATGGTGAGCCGGTAGCTGCAACTCATCATCTTTATTATCTTTAGATAGTGCAGCCGTTACGTGCTAAACCAACCTGTATGAGAACTATTCTGCTCTTTCCCTTGCTGCTGAACGGTCTTATTGCAGCCGCGCAAGCGCCCAACCATGTGCCAATGCAAGTTTTGAACAATTCGTCAACTGCCCAACCGGCGCCTCGCAGGTAACATCTAACTGTGTCAGCTGGAATTCCTACACCAATAGCTTTACATTTCCTGGTGCTGGAAGCATATTTGAGGTAGTTGATGCTTACGGGCAAAGCGCCGGGTAAGGCGCCGGCAGCCGTTTTTATTTTCTGCAGCAACGCATCGTTATATTCAACAGGTTCTCTGCCGGTTACCTGTCCTTTGCAACTGAAGGATGCCGCCAGCAATAACATGCAGGCTACACTGGTATGAATTTTTATCATTCTTCCAGGGACTGATGTTCATCCCTTGTGTACAAAAATCAAACCTGTATAAGATCGATAGACCTAAGGGATGAGTTCGTTTTTATGGTCAACAATTTAAAATCATCTGTTATGCCGTGGACAAAAAGAAATTATCCCGACTCAATGAAAAACCTGCCGGCTCCGGTGAGAAATAAAGCTATCGAGATAGGGAATGCCCTGCTCGAAGAAAGTGATATGGATGAAGGAATTGCCATTGCCACCGCCATCAGCCGCGCGAAAGACTGGGCTGAGAACAGGGGTAAGCAGTCTGACGCGCCCTCAGAGAGATCGCGGACCACTGATGTAAAAGAACATGGAGAAGACCGTTATGTAATACCTCATGGTAATGAATGGGCGGTGAAAAAAGAAAAAGGAAAACGTGAAGTGATCTTTCACACCAAAAAAGAAGCCGTGGAAGCTGCCAGGAAACAGGCGAAAAGATCAAATGCTTCCGTAACCATACAGAATAAGCACGGGAGGATCGAAAAAAGAGAGTCTTTCAATCCTAACCGCCGCGCTCCCAAACAATAAATTATAACTAAAACGCCGAACTATGAAAATTTCAAAATTAGCTTACAGCATCCTGTGCCTTGCATTGACCATCTCATCCTGCGATACCGCGGGAGATGGCGCGCGCGTGGATGAAGACACCGCATCGACACGCGCCGATGAATACGCAACAGTTACCGATGCCAACAGGGACGAAGACTTCGTAACAGATGCGATCGAGGCGAATGCCGAAGAACTGGCCTGGCTTAATGCGGGCATCAACAGGGGCACAGATGCCGAACTAAAATCGCAGGCGCGGCAAATGAAATCCGATCACGAGCAAATGGATAAGGAACTGAGAGATTTTGCAAGTAAAAAGAATATCAGCCTGGGCGACATAGATGCCGACACAAACGTGAACCTGACAGAGCGGGCCGGCAACGAATGGGATGAAGAATGGGCCGACGAGATGGCTGACCAGCACCGCAGGCTCATACGCCGTTTTGAAAGGGCCGATCAGAAGATCCAGGAGTCAGAGCTTGTGGGCATCATTAGAAAATCGCTGCCGACATTACGGTCTCATATGGACATGGCTGAAAAGCTGGAGGAAAAATTTGACAATATGCCCGACAGGTAATGACCTCTTAGTATGTTTGTCAACTAAGGTTGGCGCTCCTGTATTTTACGGGAGCGCTTTTTTGTTATCGTAAGCAAACAAAGCTTTTACCCGCAGGACCGTTACTAGCACGATCTGAATTTGCGTTGAACAGATGATAAAAAACGCTAAATTTAGGTTGCAAACAGAATTTATGCGCAAACTTATACCCTTAGTGATGTTGCTGTGTGCTGTGTTTGGAGCTAAGGCACAAACGTACTACCAGGTAACCCATACGTCGGGCACACAGGTGGTGGGCACCAACTCAGTAACAGTAACTGCCACTGCTTTGGCCGCTACCTACGCAGCGCCCGCCTGTGGCCTTATCGGTAACAATTATTATTGCGGCGGAAGCGCTACCGGCCTCGGATATAAATATGCGTTCAGTACGCCGATAAACAGGATACGACTGAAAATGTGGGCGCAGAACTCTGGTGAGGTGATCACGATTTTTGTGAACGGTTCGGCCTATCCGCTTACTAATGGGATGTTGTCGCTGCATGCAGGTGCGTGCACAACGTCTCCGCACAGCGGGGTGCTGCACACCGTGGCAGGAAACCTTGAAGTGACAACGGCCGCGGCAAGTGGCCAGCTTGACATTCTTACACCCTTCCCTGCCGACTCGGTAAGGGTGCATCACAACGGATCTTATTCGCTTGGCGGTACCGTATATGAATTCTACTTCGCGTTCGATACCATAGTAACGATAAACCAGCCATATACCGACACCGTGAAATGTCCGGGAGATAGTGTGCATGTTGCGTATTCTACCAATCCTGTATTTGGCGCGGGCAATGTGTTTACCCTGCAACTTTCGAACGCTGCAGGAAGTTTTGCATCGCCTGTAAATATCGGCACAGCGACGGCTACTTCGAGCGGGGTGATACATGGGGTTCTTCCTTTATCTACGCCTGCCGGCTCGGGATATAAATTGCGCATGATCAGTTCCGCACCTTTACGTCAGTCGCAGGTGTTATTACAAACGATAGACGTAGTTTCTTCGCTTGGCTCTGTCGTTGCGGTAAGCAACTCGCCTATATGTGAGGGTGCTACGCTCAACCTCAACGCGACCGCCAATTTGCCGGTTGCTGCGTATAGCTGGTCCGGGCCGTTAAGTTTCAGCTCCAACCAGAAAAACGCAACTCTCAGCAATGCCGTGCCCGCAAATTCGGGCGATTATGTTGTTACCGCTACGGCAAACGGGTGTATTGCAAAAGATACTATTACGGTACTGGTAAAACCGATGCCCGCTGTTCCGGCTGCTACCAATAACGGGCCTGTGTGTGAAGGAACTGACCTTAACCTCTCGGCAACAAGCGCCACGGCGGGGGTCAACTACAGTTGGGCAGGCCCTGTGTCGTTCACATCCTTCCAGCAAAGCCCTGTTATCAGCAACCCGACTATTGCAAATACAGGGATATATAGTGTAACGGCTACGCTGAACGGTTGCACCTCGCAACCGGGTAGTACTACGGCTACGATAAAGCTGATGCCCGCTGTACCTGTGGCAGGCAACAACACGCCGATATGTGCGGGAGAAGATATTCAGCTCAACGCCAATAGCAGCACCTCCGGTGTAAGCTATAACTGGACTGGGCCGAACAATTTCACATCAACGCAGCAAAACCCTGTGATACCCGCTGCCACGCTCAATCATATCGGCGACTATATAGTATCCGTAACATTGAACGGCTGCACGCCTGATGCCGACACCACGACAGCGTTGCTCAACCAGGTATCGTCGATAGGTGGCTGGGTAAGCCCGAACGATACGATCTGCGACGGCACAGTAGCCACCTTTGTAGTTGTACCAACGAATCCCGGCCCTACGCCGGGTTACCAGTGGTTCAAAAATGGAACTATCATACCGGGAGCTAATTCAACTTTGTATACAACTTCAGCTATTACAACAGGCGACTCATTCTATTGCAGGATGACAGCGCCGAATGTTTGTGCTTCATCGCTTACGCTTTACAGCAACGGCATTAAAATGACGGTGCTGCCAATAACTACCAAGCCGTCTCTGAGCATCAGCTCCAACCCTGAGCATCCGCAGCCGGGCCAGCAGGTGGCATTTACTGCTATCGTTACCAATGGGGGTTATAAGCCGGTATTCCAGTGGAAGCGTAACGGGCAGGACGTGCTGGGTGCGATACATGCCAACTGGAGTGCCAACGGTTTACACCCTAACGATAAGATCAGCTGCCTGGTCATCAGCAGTGATGTTTGTGCGGAGCCGAAAGTAGCAACGAGCGATACTATTACGATCAATTTTGCAACCGGCATTGACGATGCGCGCAGGGACGGCGTACTGAGGCTATACCCGAATCCGAACAATGGCAGCTTTACGCTCAGCCTGCCCGCAAGCAGCCAGCCTGCTGAGCTGGAAGTGATCAATGCGGTGGGGCAGCTGGTGCACAGGCAAAAAGCAGTTCCGGCAGGTGTTGTGCGGGTTAATCTCCCGTCGAATATAACTGCAGGCGTGTATTCGCTGAGGCTGATTTCGGGCAGCGGGGTGAACACGGTCAAATTCACTGTCAGCCGCTAAATCACCCCTTCAACAATGGTGTGATTTCATTAACTTCACAGGGTTATACATGTGAAATATGATGA
The DNA here is from genome assembly GCA_946887085.1 of uncultured Sphingobacteriales bacterium. The sequence continues at coordinate 12,208 of CAMPKG010000015.1, read as the reverse complement.
GATCGTTACTTGTTGTTTTTATCGGTTGCTTTTTGTTTCCGTCATTCCTGAATGCAAATCCCGGTGTACGCAAACAGTCGCCTGCTAAACCTTTGTCGTTTATTGAGAACAAAGGGCAGATAACGGATCAGCACCAGGAGGTGCGCAATGATATCGACTTTAAACTTGATGCCGGAGACATAAAGATCTTTGTGGGCGATGGTACCCTGCACTATCAATGGCAAAAAGTATTGGGCACGCAATTGCACGACGACCCTAAAACGGAAATACAAACAGAAGTATATCGATTGGATGTGGTGCTGGAAGGCGCCAACATTAATGCTGAAGCGATAAAAGACGAACAGCAGGCATATTACGAGAACTACTACCAGGCGCAGGTAAGTGGTGTAACAGCTCATAGCTTTAATAAGATCACTTACAAAAACATCTACCCGGAAATAGACTGGGTACTGTACAGCAACAACGGCCAGCTGAAATACGATTTCATTGTGCATCCCGGCGGCGATCCTTCAAACATCAAACTACGGTATGAAGGCGCGACCTCGCTGAGCCTGAAAAATGGAGCGGTAACCGCAATTACACCATTTGGCAGCATCACTGAAAAAAAGCCGTATAGCTACATTGCCGGCACAACACCTGAAGTTCCTTCTTCTTTTGTGCTGAAGAATAATGTATTGAGTTTTGATGTCGGGCCGATGGACGCAATACTTGTGATAGACCCGGTATTGGAGTGGGGAACTTATTTCGGGGGTAACAATGGAGAGAATGCCAACAGTATTTCGACAGACAGCCTCGCCAACGTATACATAGCCGGGGGAACTACCAGTTCCAATATCGCTACGGCCGGTGTGCATGATGTAGTATTAAGCGGTTTCCAGGATGCATTTATCGCAAAACTGGATAAGAACAGCCAGCCCGTCTGGTGTACTTACTATGGAGGCAGCGCAAACGACTTTATCTGGAATATTACCGGTGTAGTGGATGGCAGGCTTTACGTCACCGGCGGCACTCAGAGTCCCGATGGTATAGCATCTGCCGGTGCGCACGACGAGGTGTACGGCAGTCTTACAAGCGCCTATATTTTGTTTGCAGCTTGTTTTACAGAGGCCGGGCAACGTGCCTGGGGCACTTATTATCCCACAACCTATATTGAAGAGGCCCGCATTGCCTGCGACAAAGCCGGAAATGCATATTTGCTTGGTTCAACTTATGAAGCTGCGGACATTGCTACACCGGGTACCTTTATGCCCAACCAGGCAGCAGGGCTTGATCTTTTCCTGGTGAAATTTGACAAAGACGGCGTCCGTTTGTGGGGCAGCTATTATGGCACCGCAGGCAACGAGTCAATGGGCGATGTTGCTGTCGACGCAGATGGCAATATCATATTCTGCGGTGACACACAATCTCCGAATTTGCTGACCACGCCGGGCAGCCATCAGCCGTCAAATGCGGGCATGAGTGATGCATTTCTTGTCAGGTTCGGTCCGGATGGACTGATGACGCACACCACCTACTACGGCGGCAATGGCAATGACTATGCTATCGTTATAGAATGCAAAGAGGACGGCGCAGTATACCTGGCAGGTACTACAGCAAGTACTACAGGCATCGCCACGGCAGGGGCGCACCAGGCAGCGCCCGGTAGCAATAGTGACGGCTTCCTGGTAAAATTCAACAAAGCGCTGGTACGGCAATGGGGTACCTATTACGGCGGCGATATGGCAGACTTTCCACATGGCATAGCAGCTGACAACGAACAGAATGTTTATCTCGCCGGACGTACCGAGAGCACCAATAATATCGCTTCGGCGAACGGCCACCAGCTTGTGCAGGCAGGAGCCTCGGATGGTTTTCTTGCAAAATTTGACGAAGCCGGCAAAAGGATCTGGGGCAGTTACTACGGCGGTGTGAACTACGACAACTGTTTAGGGGCGGCGACTGACCCCTTAAATAATATCCTGGTATGCGGCACTACCCAAAGCCCGACGGGCATTTCGAACCCCGCGGGCTCGCAGATAGTGCTGAAGGGACCCTCTGACGGGTTTGTCGCACAATTCTACGATACAACCGTGTTTATTAACCAGCCTTTCAATGATACCCTGCTCTGTGTCCCGCAGCAATTCAGCTTACCATATACAGTGCAGTATATTTTTCATTCAATGAACGAGTTCAGGGCCCAACTGTCTGACGCTAATGGCAGTTTTGCCAACCCTGTAAATGTTGGGTACCTCAAGGCTAACCAGAGTGCAGCGATCCCCGTAACTATTCCGTTGAACACACCGCCGGGTAATGGCTACCGCATACGGATAGTTTCTTCCATGCCTTATTACGTGTCGAAAGACAACGGCGTGGACATACGTGTTACCGATGCAGTGAAGGTAGCCATTGCAGGCCCAACTGTGGTTTGCGCCAACGACTCGCTGAAGCTGGTGATAACAGATACCGTGGCAGGTGCCACCTACCAATGGCTCACGCCGCAGGGCATGACCCATACCGGCCCGATGATATACGCCGCAAAAGCATCGGCGCTGGGCTCGGGCAATTATATCATTACTGCAAACAGGAACGGCTGTATCGGGAAGGATACCGTGGTGGTAACAGTAAAGCCGGCACCGGTTGCTACAGAGATCACCAACAACAGCCCCATATGTGCGGGTAAACAGTTAAAGCTGACGGCTGTGGGCAATATACCATCGTCCTATACCTGGTATGGCCCCGATGGATTGGTAGTGAATGGTGATATAATGCTCATCAACGGAACAACGGCTAAGCACCGGGATTGGTATAAACTGCTGCTGAACAGTAATGGCTGCGCATCAGACACGATATCTGTATTTGCCGATGTAGTTGACCTGCAGGCGTGGATAGATGCAGTGCCGCTCCTTTACCAGGGGGATTCATTGATATTGACCGGCAACTCGAACAGGATCGATAGTGTTACGTACTCATGGACAGGCCCGGCGGGTTTTTCTTCCGGCGATAAAATTGCAATGATGGCAGATATCGCGGCGGCGCAGCGTGGCAGTTACACTTTTACTGTCAGCCGTGGCGCCTGCTCTGCATCAGCTTCTATCTACGTGAGGGTTTCGGAAGAGTTGGTGTTCACAATTTCGCCCAATCCTAATAAGGGGCTATTTACCATAAGCGGCAACACCCAGGAAAACCAGGAAGTAAATTTTGAGATAGTAGACGCAATGGGCAAAGCCATATACCGCGACTCGACAACAACGAAACAAAAGCGTTTTTCAAAGTCGATAGAGATAGCCGGCAGGCTGAGCAACGGCGTTTATGTACTGCGGCTTGATGTGAAAGGAAAGAAACGGGACGTGCGATTTGTGGTTTCGGATTAATGTGAATTTAATTATAAGCCCGTTTGACGGGCTTTTTTTAGTCAACTGTTTATTAATATCTTTAGAGTATCATCGCGTCTATAGGTTGGGCTGAGAAGGAGTAATTGTTTAACCGTAAAACCTTTGTATGCATTCAACCATCACAAGGGCAACAGGCATTGTACTATTGTCCCTTACCACACTTGCCGCAAGCGCGCGGACCAATAGCCCTTTTTTGAACAACAGGTTATCCTTTACAGAAAATAAAGGGCAGGTAAAAGATCAATTCAAAAATCCGCGCAATGATATCCAGTTCAGCCTGCAAGGTCAGGGAGTCAATGTATTCGTTGGCGATGGACAGCTTCATTATCAATGGAGCAAAACATTGGCCACCCGGGAAATAACTATTGGTGGCCGCATGAGCCGGGAAGCAACTGAAGCACAGATGTACCGCATGGATGTAGAACTGGTGGGTGCAGACCGGAACGCGAAAGTAGTTATTTCAGAAAAGCAGAATGACTACGATGCCTTCTATCATTCATCTGTTGAGCCCGGGAAAATCGCCAATAAGTATAACAGGATCACTTACAAGAACGTCTACCCGAACATCGACTGGGTGTTGTATAGCAGCGACAACCAGTTCAAATACGACTTCGTAGTACGTTCGGGTGGCAATGTTAATGATATCAGGCTGAAATTTCACGGTGCAACATCGCTAAAGTTGAAAGATGGGCAGCTGGTCGCAGAAACCCCGATGGGCAGCATTACAGAAGATGCACCTTATAGCTACGATGCCACAAGCAAAGAAAGAGTGGCATCAAAATTTGTTCTTGATGGTAATGAGCTCACGTTCTATGTGGCATCGGCAAGCAATGTGGTGATCGACCCGGCTGTAATGTGGAGCACATATATCGGTGGCAATGGAAATGAGGCCATAAATGATGTCGCATTTGATGCTGGTAATAATAGTTACGTTCTGGGTGGTACGAGCAGTGCTTCAAACATTGCTACCATCGGGGCGTTTCAAACAACTTTAATGGGTCCGGACGATGCATGCATTTTAAAATTCAATTCCATGGGGCAACGTCAATGGGGTTCTTACTATGAATGTCGTAGCCTGATTCGAATAGCAATAGATAAAAACGGAGATATTATTGTAGCTGGTACAGGGGATACTTCGTGCCACCTTGGTACTGTTGGTACTCATAAACCGGTTGCAGACACAAGCATATTTGGTGATGTATTCATACTCAAAACAAACTCGTTGGGCCAGCCGATTTGGGGTACTTTTTACGGTGGGTTCGTGGAAGACGTCACCTATTGTATGACGATTGATACAGCCGGCAATGTTATTGTTGGCGGTAGAACCGAAAACTATATTAATATAGCAACTCCCGGTGCATACCAAACGACGCCGACGGCACCCTATAGTGGCTTCCTGGCTAAATTCGATCATACAGGTCAACTCTTATGGGGAACTTACGTTGGTAGCTCGTCGCCCGGGTACGCGCACGTGTTTGATATTGGAACAGACCTGGCAGGCAATATCTATACAACAGGCGAAACGCATACAACCGGCCTGGCAACTACGGGTATCTTCCAGGAGAATTTTTCAGCGGACGGGGACGGTATTATTTACAAATTTTCTCCTACAGGCCAAAGGCTGTGGACGACTTACTATGGGCATACCGCCGAAGACTACCTGGGGGATATAGCTGTTGAGCCGTCGGGGACTTTTTATGTATCCGGCACCTCAAGAGCCAATAATAATAACTCAAACTACCACGCTACGCCCGGTACATTTACGCAAGATTTTAAAGGCAGGCATCTGTCTAAGTTCAGTTCAAACGGCCAACGTATCTGGGGCACATATTTTGGCAGCACCAATGTCTATAAGGCAGCGGCGACACGGATCAGGTTTAGCCCGGCAACCAATAAGATATATATATCCGGTGAAAACGATGACACGGCAACTATAACGACCACGGGGAGTTACCAGCCAACGAGATCAGGTGGTTCCGACGCGTACTACATGGTATTCGATACGGCGGGACGGCGGACGTACGGTACTTATTTGGGTGGTGCCGCCATCGAATCTGCATCAGGGATATCTGTTGACAACGCCGGTAGTGCATATTTGTACGGATATACCAGAAGTACTGCGGGTATAGCTACGTCGGGCGCTCATCAAACTACGCTAATGGGAACAGAAGACGGGTTCCTTGCGAAATTCGCTCCTGACTCCGTGGTATCCGTAAAAGAACTATCTCCAGGGTCACTGAATATGAAAGTGTTTCCTAATCCTACTACCGGAGTTTTGAATTTGAAGGCAAATGTGAAAACGAGTGTAATGATCGATGTGTTAAGTATTACCGGGCAAGTGGTTTATCAAACAACAGCGGTTCCTCAAAATGGCAAGGTAAATAGGGCAATAATGCTGGACAGCAAATTGCCGAACGGCACTTATCTGTTGAGAATGACAACGAATAAAGAAACACAAACGTTGCGATTCATCATGCAACGCTAAAATAATGTGATCGAAAATAAAAGCCTCCCGCCATCGCGGGAGGCTTTTATTTTAATAAGCTTTTATCGAAGCACTTCTATTTTTTGCACCGGCAGCACAGCATCGCTGTTCACTATCTTCAGATAGTAAATGCCAGATGACAGCGAAGCTATGTCAACACTTGTTTGCTGCGTGCTGATCTTTATTTCTTTCACTATCCTGCCCATCGCATCTGTAAGTGTGGCAACGGTATTGTCCGGCTGTTGCATGATGATGGTAAAACGGTCCTGTGCAGGGTTGGGGTAAACTTTGAATTGCTCTGCACCTAATTCAGCAATATGATTGGGTGAATCGATGATAGCGATCACCTGGAAATCGTCGAAATAGAAACCATCATAGGTCGCGCCTGCATCCGTTTCGAGTGTGAACTGTATATCGACTTCTTTGCCGGCATAACCCGTAAGGTCCATTTGTTCGAGGAACCAATCGTATTGATGATCATCGTAGATAGGTGCATTGGTAGGCTGCCCGTACTCACCGGGTTTGGTGTATTTGCCGCAGAGTGCAGTAGAGCCTGCGCCTGTTTCTATCGCGTTTACCAGCACCCAATCGTATTTGGGCTCAATATCCCATTTGGCATAGTACTGCAAATACGCACGCAGCGTGTTTTTCAGGTCTACTTTGTTCTTCATTCTTACGGTGGCAAATGCGTTGTTGGGGTAGTAGCCGTTGTCAGGACTGCTTTTGAACGATGCAGGCGCTGTATGGTAGTGTGTCGTGTTTACGCTCCACCCGGTATGCATCCAGTCGTTCATATTGTCCATCGAGGGCTTGATGATCTTGGTGAATTTGCCGTAGAAGAATTCAACCGTGTCAGTAATATCATAGTGGCCGTTGTTGACCTTGAGTACATACTTTACCGCCTGGTTGTTGGTGATATTGGGATGGAGCGTGTAGGGGATAGAATCCGTAAGATTCTGCAACATGCCAAGGCCTATATGCTGTTTGAAAAAAGGAGAGGGAATGCTTATCCAGTTATCAAGCGGCGTAGCTGTAACTGTGTACTTTCCTGTGTCCGACAGGCCAAGCCGTTGTATGTTGTAGTGGATGTAACCGCTTGTTTGGGTGATGATGTTGGGGTCTGCAGAGTTGATCTTAGCATAAGGGACCAACAGGGCTGCGACATTCACATTCGCCAGCAGGTTGCGTTTGCAGTCAGGCAGTATCTGCGAAGACGGCGGGTAAAATCCGTTTGATACTTCACCTATCTCCGGCGTAAACGCATATATCTTTGGCTTGGTCGATTGCTCTGCATACATCCAGTCGTCGGAGCCGCCGTTGGCAACATAACCCAGGCATTGGTAGCAGGTGCCGTAGCGATAGAAATTATATTTGGTAAGCTCCACGCTCATAGCGCTGAACTCGAGCGAATCGTCCGGGTAGGCGACAGGCACATGCCCGAACGGGCTCAGCAGCTCGTTGTTATAAGTATGGTAGTTCATCGCGATCTTGAACTGGTGCTGCTCGGTGAACCATTTGATAGCCTGCGTTTCCACTTCTGAAAAAGCAGAAGGGCCGCGGTAGGTTTCGTTGCCGCCAAAAGGGCTTGAGCCGGTGTTATCATACCCCCAGAGATAGCCATAGTTGCGGTTCAGGTCTACACCAAAAGTGCCGTTGCCATTGTTCCTGCGGTTCTTTCTCCACATGCCGCCGCCATTGGGGGCTATGGTCAGGTTGTAGATAAAACCATCGGGGTTGACGCAGGGAACAAAGTACAATTCGGTATTATTCACTATCGAGGTGACAACAGGGTCTGTACCATAATTTTCCAGCAGGTACCACATATAAAAGATGGTAGCGGTAAGGCTCCCCGGCTCGCGGGCATGATGCATAGCCGTGTACAGCATCTGGGGTTTCAAAGGCTGAGCCACATCGGGGTTGTTGGAGATGCGCAGCCAGTATATCGGCCTGTTCTCTATTGTGGTAAAACTGCCTATTGGTTGTTTTACACTAATCAGGTTGGGGTAGAGCTGGCGCATCTGGTCCAGTACCTGGAGCATTTCAGTATAAGTGAAATGGCCACCTGCATAGCTGCCCAGGTTGAAATTCTGAGGTACTTTAACGTCTGGTATCCCTATCGTGTCGCAGGGAACGCTGGTCATTTTTTCGTGACTTTCGTTTTTTTTAGTCACCTGCTCTTCGTAGTATTTCGCTACGTCTTTTATCAGGATCTCCGTTTTAAAGCCGGCATCCTGTATGGCTTTTATCTCGCTGTCGGAGAAATCTGAGATGAAATACTCACCTTTACGATAGTCGCCATGGTCTACGGCCACGCCGGTGGCTGCCAGTTTCATCATATTGTGCTCTCTCATGTCGAGCAGCACTTTTACGCGGGAGTGGTTTTCCTGCTTCTGCGCGAAGCTGCCGGACGATAGGACGACAGCCAGGATAAATAGGATCAGTTGCCTCATAGGTTATGTTTGAATGGAGTACAAGTTACGAAGAGTTGTGTTAGTGGTCTGCGCGGGAATTGTCATTTATCGTTGTTGTTTTTTGTTGTTGTTTTTAAGTGAAATTTTCATGCTGCTCATTGAAAATCAATCAATTAATGAATCTTACTTTGGTAAAAACGTACGCCCCAATTTGCCTGCCTGCCGGACAGGCAGGTTATATTTTGTTAGCTCAAAATGGGTGTTTTCTAAAAAAACCAACAATAGGCCTGCCGGCATTGCGTTGCTTTTCTTTCAAAGAACTATATAGCAAATTTACGTTATTTTGGTGAGAATTCAATAGAGTCCACTATCTTTGACAGACCTTGCTAAAACAATTGGCGGGTGAAATAAAAAGAAATAGTGAAAAATCTTAGCAAAGAAGAGTTGATGGAAGCGACGGTACACGTTCATTTGAAATGAATAGATATCTATACACTGCATATCCAATTCATCCATTACCGGGGCGCTATTCTGAAATAGTTGCTGAATCTTGTTTTCGTTTTCGCCGGGTCTCCTGAATAGGGACCCGGCGTCATCAAGGCCATGCTGGCGGGTCCTGTTCCAGAGACCCGGCAGGGAGGGATAATACAATTTTACCGGGTCAACAGTATTTTAACTACATCAGATTGCCGATGATTACCCAGCGCTTTCAGATAATAGCTGCCTGATGGGAGGTGGCTTAAGTCTAATTCCAGCTTTTGAGTTTTATTGACGATACTTTGTTTAAACATCCGCACGCCCATCATATTGAATACCTCTACGCGGTTATAGTCGTCACCATTCAGATCAAGTGTTATTGAGCCATCAGAAGGATTGGGATAGGCTGTGATGGTGTTTCCGTCCTGTTTTACTGCATCTACAGAAGTGAACGCGTGCAGCTTAGCAACAAATGCTTTAATAACCTCATTGGAGTCGGCTTGTATGTGGATATTGTCGAAGAAACAGTGCCCGGCGAAAGTGCCTCCGGCATATAGCGTTCCATACGCATCGGTAGCCAGAGAATGTAGTATGGTGTAAAAATACTCTGATGATTTTATCGTTTTGGTCCATAACGGGTTCCCTGAATTGTGGTATTTCATCAGGAAAATGTTTGTTGGTACTGTGGAATACAATTTGTCTGTTCCTATCGTTGCAGAATCTCTAAACCTGCCTGCCACGAAAACTTTGCTATTTCTCGTTTCGATAGCAGAAAGCGCCATTGGTTGCTTTGAAGAAGCGGCAACTTTAAGCCAGTCGATCACGCCCGATGAATTATAACGTGCGAGAAAAATATTTTCAGTTGAAACAGGCGTTATTGTTGATCCGTCCAAGGTAAAAGGAATTCCAAATTTGCCGGCAACGTAAACACTGCCGGCTGCATCGACCGCTATCGGAAAAACTTGACCATACGTAGGGATATGCCTCGCAAACAAAGGGGTGCCATCCCGATCATATTTTGCAATAAAACCGTGCACTGCACCAACCGAAATAATAGTATCTCCTGCGAAATAACATGTGTCACGGAAATAGCCGGCCAAATAAATATCGGCGTTCGCGTCTACGGCTATATTAGCTGCACCGTCATCGGAACCCCCGCCAAACGATCTTGCCCAAACAAAGTCGCCATTCGTATCAAGCTTGAGCAAAAACGCATCATAATAACCCTTGCTGAATAGTTCGATATTATTTACGGTAAAACTATCTTTAAAACTTCCCGCATAGTATAGATTCCCGAATGTATCAACCGCAAGGCGTTTTTGCTCGTGAAACTGATTGGAAGCCGGAATTTCTTTCATCCAAATAAATGTGCCGTTTGGGTCATACTTCGCGATGTATACACCGGGAGTGGTCAAGGGTATAAGCCCGACACTGTCAGGGTTTCCCCAGCCGGAGTAAGCCCCGGTGACATAAATATTACCCCATTTATCGCAAACCACATTGTTGGTGTAAGTCGTGCTATTGGGTCCTACACGTCTTGCCCATATAAAATTTCCCTGGCTGTTTAGTTTGGCTAAAAATATGTCGTAGTTACTGCCGTTGTCCTTTTTTTGCACGATGTAACTACCAAGGATTGCAGTATCTCCAAACGACCCTGTCACCAGGATATTTCCTGAAGGATCCGTGGCCATCTCGTAGGCGGTGGACAGCACGCCCTTCGTTGACGTTGCCCATTGCCATTGCGCAAAGCCTGTCGAGGATGCCAGGCACATCAAAAGAGTAACAAGGAATTTCATATCGGTAGGTTTAGGTTATAGTAAAAATATTAAATAAGTCCGCTTGTCGGTAATGTTTCCTTTTTTTGTGACAATCGGATTATAAAGATCTCGAACATGCAACACCGCCGTCTAACATAGTTTGGCCAGTGAAAACGCCCACCACAAGGGGAAGTCGCTCAGTAATAATTAAAACTTTCGGGAGGTTCATATCCTTCAGGAAGCGGATGAGCTTTTAAGAAGCTATTCTGCGCCTTTGCATCGATCACGGTATCCCTGATCATTTTTTTGTCGCTCAATTCCTGCAGAAACATTTCGATCGCTTTTGCCTTCGAATCGTCCTCGATAAGCGCGTACTTTGCATTGTTCATAAAAAAGACCACGCCCGAGTATTTTGCATCACGGAGGTTTCCGTAATAGGGATAAATACGAATGAGTTCATGAGCGCCCGCGGTTTGAATAGAATGCACCTCCTTTATTCCCGGAATTGTTTTCAGAAAATAAGATTTTCCATTGATGGAAAAAGGTTTATCGTCTGCCTGGGCTAAACAAGCCGAGGATGAAAAAAGAAAAATGAAAATGGAAATTAGTTTTCCCATATGATCTGTTTGCAGGATAACCTTAAGGGATTCGTAGTTTAAATTACATAATTTTTAGCGGCTTGTGAAGGGATTTACCATCCGGATTTGGCGTCTTGGTTAAGAATTGAGCACATCAGGTCATATTGCCGGGTTCGGTGTCAAAGTTATTCTCTTTGCTCATGAGATCGCGAGACTGCTTCGTTCCTCGCAGTGACGTCAGGATAGGAACAAAAAAAGCCCCCGCGCAAAGCGGGGCCACTATCATTGAGTCATTGCGCTATTGAGCCATTCAGCAATTAAAACTCCGCATTCTTCGGCGTACGCGGGAAAGGTATCACGTCGCGGATGTTGGTCATGCCGGTAACGAAGAGCATGATGCGCTCGAAGCCAAGGCCAAAGCCTGCGTGCGGGACGGTACCAAAGCGGCGCGTATCGAGGAACCAGTACATCTCTTCAATGGGCACACCCATTTCGCGCATGCGCTTCTCCAGCATCTCCAGGCGCTCTTCCCTTTGCGAGCCACCAACTATCTCGCCAATACCGGGAGCTAAGATATCCATAGCGGCTACCGTCTTGCCATCATCGTTCATGCGCATGTAGAACGATTTGATGTCTTTAGGATAGTCGGTAACGATAACCGGCTTTTTGAAATGTTTTTCCACGAGGTAGCGCTCATGTTCGCTCTGCATGTCTATGCCCCAGCTCACTTCGTATTGGAATTTCTTTTTCTTATAAGCAGGTGAGTTCAGCAGCACGTCGATAGCCTCGGTATAAGTGATGCGCTCGAATTTGTTGTTGACCACAAACTCCAGCTTTTCTATCAGGCCCATCTCGCTGCGCTCGTTCTGCGGCTTTTGCTTTTCTTCTTCGGCAAGGCGCTGCGCGAGGAACTCTAGGTCTTCGCGGTTATTATCCAGTGCGTATTTAATGATGTACCTCACAAAATCTTCGGCGAGGTCCATGTTATCGTTCAGGTCGTTGAAGGCAACCTCGGGTTCTATCATCCAGAACTCGGCAAGGTGGCGAGCTGTGTTAGAGTTCTCAGCACGGAAAGTAGGTCCGAAAGTGTAGACCTCACCGAAAGCCGTGGCTCCTAGCTCACCCTCGA
>CAMPKG010000014.1 GCA_946887085.1 uncultured Sphingobacteriales bacterium | reverse complement strand
TTCAGCTCATAAACTGCTTTCTTCTGATCTGCCGTCAGGTTCAATGTTTGCTCCATCCTGGCTGTCTTTTTTTCTGCCCTTTGCTCAGGCGTCATACTCCTGAAATCTCCTTTTTGTGCTAGTGCAGTTGCTTGTACACCTACCATCAGCGCTATCGCCATTACCAGTTTCTTCATTTTTCGTATTTTTAATATAGACAGTAAACCCGCGTTCCGGTTTAATTCTCACGTTTAAAAACTTTGTTAAAGAGAAACACCGAGTCGCGAGTTTTTTAGATCGCTAACTTTAATAACGCCAAAACATGGGCATTGCGAAAAATACTATAGTGGCTACAATAACTGCATGCATCGTAGTACTGTCCTGCAAAAAAGAAAACACTCCTGCTATGGGCATCGACGAGGAAATGCTAACCCTTGCCCGTTCCACAACCGGCTTTACCTGGTATAAAAACAGCCAGTCGCTGCTTGGCAAAAGCTCCGGCAGCGGACACAACTACGCTTTTTTGCGCACACGATTTAATGCCGTGGCAACCGCTTCGCTTGATAATGGTGGAAAGGTTAAAGAAGGTGCTGTTTTTCCGGAAGGATCGCTCATTGTAAAAGAACTTACCAACGGGACCGAACCCGAACGCTATGCTATCCTCCTGAAACGCAGCGGGCACGAAGTAGCAGATGCGAATGGATGGATATGGGGATATATCAATGCAGATGGTACAGTAGCGGAACCAGCCTCGAAAAAAGGAAATATCTGCACCGGATGCCACAGCCAGGCCGGAAATATTGACTATATGCTGATGAACAAGTTTTTTCCTTAGGCCGGAAATTTGTATTTTTTCTGAATGTCAGCCAATACACATTGTCTTAATTGTAAGGCAGAATTGCAGGGAACGTTTTGCCACCGTTGCGGGCAAAAAGCATCTACGCACCGCTTTTCGGTGCAGCATTTTGTGGCCCACGAGATGGTGCATGGTATCTGGCACCTGGATAAAGGCATACTATATACCCTGCAAGGTGTATTAAAATGCCCTGGAAAACTGGCCAGGGAATATGTAGCCGGTAAACGGGCAGGCCACTTTAGTATGGTCACAATGCTGGTCTTGCTCGTCGGTTTACTAATTTTTATCCTATCGCACCGGACTTACGAAAGGCCGAACATCCGTTTAGGTGATAAGCCTATGCCTGGCTATGTAGATTTTATAGCCGGCAACCTGAAATGGGCGCTGCTGATAATGGTGCCCATTATGGCCAAATCCAGCAAAGACTTGTTCAAGATGCTAAAGTTCAACTATACTGAACACGTTGTGATGAATGGTTTTTTCTATGCGGGGATGTTGTTTATCGCACTTGTATTTTCGCCGCTATATTTTATCCCCGGCATCAATAACCTATATGTACTAGCCGCTGAGACCATAGCCATAGGTATCTACGTGGTAAGAGCCTATAGGCAAGCCACACGCGATCTTTATGTGCCCGGCATCTTTGCAAGGCTCATCACCATCTATTTTTTTTCGGTGATCGGCTATATCATGTTCGTGATCACCGCATCGGTGATGTTATATAATTTGGCGCAAAGCCTTCAATCGCATTAGCTACGACAAAACTTCAGGCGGCGGAGGCGATGAGGCCGGTTTCGACTTGTCCTCCGGCAATGGTATGAATTCGTGGTTGTCATTGGGAGGCAAGATGATGCGGCCTTCTTTCCAGTCAGCTTTCGCCTGCTCAATGCGCTCCCTGCGCGAGGAAACGAAATTCCACCAGATAAAGCGTTCGCCTAAGGGCTCTCCGCCAAGCAGCATTAACGTGGACGGCTGCTTTGCTGTAATCATCGGATCAGCGCCTTTGGTAAATACCAGCAGCTGTCCTTCATTATACGTATGGCCGTTTACTTCAACACTACCCTTTGCTATATAGAAGCCACGCTCCGAATAGTTTTCAGGCAATCCAAATCTTGCACCTTCATTCAGAACTACATGCAGGTAAAATAACGGCGAGTGTGTTTTTACATCGTTCTTCAATCCATAAGCGTTACCTGCTATCAGGCGCATCCATACACCGTTCTCAGTGAAGACAGGCAGTTCGTCGGCCGCATAGTTATTGAAGCTAGGCATGTCTTCCTCATCTTTTTCAGGCAGTGCCACCCAGGTTTGCATCATTTCTATAGTACCTGTTCGTGCTGAAGGGTCTTCAAACCTTTCCGAATGGGATATCCCGCGGCCGGCGGTCATCCAGTTCACTTCACCCGGCCTTATTATCTGTTCCACGCCCAGGCTATCGCGATGGGTTACCTGTCCCCCGAAAAGATATGTGACCGTAGATAACCCGATATGCGGGTGAGGCAGTACATCCATGTTTGCTACAGGCTGTATCTTGTTGTTTACAGGGCCTGCATGGTCCATAAAAATGAATGGGCCCACCATTCTCCTCATCCTGAACGGCAGTACCCTTCGCACATCCATACCCGGGCCTATTGACGCCTTGCGCGCTTCAATAACGATATCTAGCATGAACTAAAATTAGTAAATATCATTCACGCATCCGTGCTGGTGGGTATTCCAAAATACCGAAACAAGGGTAAACGAGCGCGTGATCGCCAAACTTAGTTTTGTAGCAAAGAACCATATGAAAAAACAATTCGCATTTCTCGCCCTGTTTTATGTAGTGATCGCAGTATTCTCCTGCAGCAAGAAAGACCCTGCCACACCATCAAACAATAACAACAACGGCAACAATACAACTACCTGCAAAGACGGCTATGTTTGTTTTAACCTGGACGGTACTGACATCTCAAAACCAGGAGCAGGTTATGTATTGGCAGACACCCAACTCTTCGTGAAATACGAAGAAGGTGCGAAACAACTCTCCCTTGACATCTTTGGGAAAAATACCGGCAACTACAATGTAAGCGATGTGCGTAAGGTTGGCAATGCGCGTATCTACTATTTCCCTGAAGCAAATAAAATGTACATGGCTGCATCCGGAACTTTTAATGTGTCGGCCTATGACAATTCTGCCAAAACCGTTACCGGTACGTTCTCCGGTACTCTTTACCTCTACGACAGCAACAACAATACCTTCAACAAAACCGACTCCATGGTGATCAAGAATGGCTATTTCACTAAAGTAACCCTGCAATAAATAATCGTCTTCCTGTAGAATGCATGATCGAGCGACAACGCTTTATCATGCATTTTTTATTATATTTATATCAAATCATTATACTCATGCGGTATAAATTGATGACAGGGATAATGCTCATTGTTATTGATTGCTTTCTCCTGTTCTATAAAAGGGATATAATTATAGAACTGCTGAATGGAAGGCCTGTAGCACAACTGGAGATATACAAATTACTGTTGCCGGTTATTGTACTCATCGTCGCCATTTTCCTCATCACCTCTAAAAACAAGAAACATGAAAACGCGGCAGATAATACTTAGTATATTGCTTTGCCTCTTTTGTCCTGCAAGCTATGCACAGGAAGTAGATAAATACTTTCCCACCCAACTTTTTAAATACCTCACCGAATTGAACGAACGCATCGAACTATTCTTTACCAAAGAAAAAGCCGATAACCTGAACCGCAACCTTGGCTACTTCAAAACAGACCTGAAGAATTACCTCGTGGTGCGGAAGAACCTGATGGAACAACTAGAGGCTAACGACTATAACGTCAACAACCCTGGTGTAAAGCAAACGGTAACAGAACTTAGCGCAGAGCTTGACAAGCTGGCCAAACGCCTTGCCGACCTGAATGCCTATGTAGAAACGGTATTGCCTGAGAACGAAAACATCTACAATATAGCCTTTGATGTAGATGCGCAGCGCAGCCGCTACATCTCCAAACTCGAAGACCTGCTGGCCGGCAAGCAGGTTGACAAAAGACAACTGAAGGCGGATGGCCGTGATATCTACAATAAGCTGTCCAAATCCGCGAAACTGGCGGGGTCAATTCAAAAAAAGCTCAGGGAGCAATACAATATCTGATACACCCAAAACGTTGTGGATAAACCCTTTATATCAATTTTAACAAAAATTGGTATGATGTTTTATATTTTAGCTGCATAAAATCCAAGCTTAAGTCACTTACTAAACTAGATTTATGAAATTATCGATCCTGCCAATCGCAGTACTTGCACTGGCCGTTGGCACCACCGGCTGTGTCAGCCAGAAAAAATACAAAGAACTGCAGGCACGCAATTCCAACCTGCAAACACAGAACAACGAACTCAACAGCAAACAGCAGCAGTGCCAGACCGATCTCGCCTCTTCGCGCACACGCGTCAGCAGCCTGGAAGAACAACTGAGCTCCGAACGTGCCAGCCTTTCTTCCCTGCAGGCGGCGCTCGATAAATGTCTGACCGCATCCAGCCAGGGAGGCGTAAACATTGCCAAACTGGTAGACGAGATCAATGCATCTAACAAATACATTCAGCACCTGGTGAACCTGAAGAACAAAAGCGACTCGCTCAACATGGTACTCACCAACAACCTCACCCGTTCGCTCGACCGCAGCGAGCTGCAGGATGTTGACGTGAAGGTGCTGAAAGGCGTGGTGTATATCTCGTTATCTGACAATATGCTGTACAAGAGCGGCAGCTATGAGATATCAGACCGCGCGGGCGCTACACTCAGCAAGATCGCCAAGATCATCAAAGACTACCGCGAGTACGATGTGCTCGTTGAAGGTAATACCGATAATGTGCCTATCAACAGGCCTAACATCCGCAACAACTGGGACCTGAGTACACTCCGTGCCTCATCGGTTGTTATGTCGCTGCAGAACGAATATGGTGTTGACCCCAAGCGCCTGACAGCAGGCGGCCGTGGCGAGTACAACCCGATAGCCAGCAACGCAACCGAGAATGGCCGTACGCAGAACAGGCGCACGCAGATCATTGTTACGCCCAAGCTCGACCAGTTCATGGACCTGATAGAAAAAGCCCCTGAGAATAAACAATAACCACAACGTATGCGAAAAAGCCTCCCGTCATGGCGGGAGGCTTTTTTCATTTTTTATGGCACTATGTTTTAACCGCTTCACAAAAGGAATAGGAGCCCCTCATTACGATGAACACATTATTCGACGAACAGGACAATTTGCCCGAGGGCTTTCGTTACTACCCTAACTTCATTACGGTCGAAGAAGAACGTTTTCTTGGTGAGGTGATACACAATACCGAGCTGCACAACATGATGTTCCAGGGATTTGAGGCCAAACGAAAAGTTGCAAGTTTTGGCGTGGACTTCAATTTCGAAACACGCAAATCAACGAAGGGCAGAGACATACCTGCGGCATTTTTCCCGTTGATAGACAAAGTGGCAAAACACATCAGCATTGCCGCAAATGAGTTTGAAGAAGTATTGCTGACCGAATATCCTCCAGGCGCGGTAATCAACTGGCATCGTGACGCCCCACCCTTCGACCTTATCGCCGGAGTGTCCCTGCTAACTGATTGCATATTCAAACTACGGCCTCACGATAAAGCCCTGCAAAACCGCAAAGCCATCATCTCTTTACCTGTACAAAGCAGGTCTCTGTACATCATTGAAGGCACTGCACGCAGTGACTGGCAGCACAGCATAGCGCCAGTGACACAAACACGTTATTCCATAACGTTGCGCACGATGCGGAAGTAGCTATTTAAAGACCGAGTTCTTTGCTGTCCACCATGGGTGGGCCTCGTAGGCAAGCCTGCCAGCGGCTATAGCAGGGTCGGTTTCCAGCAGCTGTTTTACTTCTGCTTCGCTTTCGGCATCAAAAATGAAAATGCCGCGCCAGTTGCCGTCGTCACCGAACGGGCCTGCAACCAGTATCTTACCTTCTTTTGCCAGACGGTCGATATTAGCCAGGTGGCCGCGTTGTATCTGGTTGATCTTTGCAGTGTCGGTTATCTCACCACGCCGCGCACCCTTGGTGAGCATTACGAAATAGTATTGCTTCATTTCGAAATCGCCGTCTTTAAAGGTTTTGGCTTTGGGTTGTGCCCCGGCGCTGAAGAAACCCAGCAATATAGCGGTGGTGATTATCAGTTGTTTCATAACATCTAAAATAATAAATTCCTGCAAGCAGGCAGTCTATCCGATTTTCCATTTAATTTCAAGGACTAAATCTGAAACTATGAGATCAGTACTCTTCCCCATATTCTTTTTACTCGCAGGATTTAGTGCACAGGCGCAACCCGATGAGATAAAAACCAGCAATGGCATCCTGAAGATCACCCCGGTTCAGCATGCATCGTTTGTAATGGAATGGAATGGCAACACCATTTACGTTGACCCCGCGGGCGGCCGCAGGCTCTACGAGAATTTTCCCCGACCTACCTTGATCCTCATTACCGATATCCATGGCGATCATATGGACCGCAAAACGCTCGACTCAATAAAGTTTCAGAACGCCATCATGATAATGCCCCCCGCAGTGGCCGATTCTCTGAAAAACTATGGCAGCCGCAAAGCAGTGGTCCTAAGAAACGGGGAACAAACAATGGAAAAAGGCATGTCAATAAGGGCTATACCCATGTACAACCTGCCGGAGAAACCAGATTCGCGCCACCCTAAGGGGCGTGGCAATGGTTACCTGCTGAACATCGGTGACAAAACGATCTATATATCCGGTGATACGGAAGACATAAAAGAGATGCGCTCACTATCTGGTGTAGACATCGCCTTTGTGTGCATGAACATGCCATATACCATGCATGTGGAACAAGCTGCTGAAGTAGTGACCGATTTTCAACCGAAGATCGTTTACCCCTACCACCACCGCGGACAGGATATCAACGAATTCAAAAGACTGGTGGACAAGGAAGGAAAAAAGATCGAAGTGAGGCTGAGGGACTGGTACCCAAACGGGGAGTAGTCTGTTACTCTTTGTGGACCTTGACTACCTGTCTTGTACCATCGGGATGCGTTAGCTGCAATATGTATATTCCCGGCGAATAACTGCTAAGGTCAACCTGCTGAATATTTGATGATAACTTTATTTCAGCAAGATACCTTCCAGCCATGTCTGAAATAGTGGCGGTTGTCCCTTTCTTTACATTCTCAATGGTAAAACTCGCTTTCGTTGGATTAGGATATACGCGTACGTTGCCACTATGGAACGCCGCGATTCCAGTTGGTTTCTCCTCTATCACAACTGAATCACACATGCGATCGGCGCCGCATTTATTGTAAGCTATTGCGCAAACAAGATAACTGCCATGTTTCGCATACTTGTGAGTGACCACAGAATCAAATCCCGTTGTCACCGTCGAGTCCCCATCGCCGAAATACCATTTTACGCTGTCGGGCCAGTTGTACCAGGAAGGCCTGGAACCGTTGTAAGTGTATGTGGCAATTGAATCAAACCCTTTCGCAATTCTGAACTGCGCGTATGCATCGTCACAATTCGACTTCCGGCATATGCTGCTTGTAAAAGCACCACCGGCAAAAATATTGTCTTTAAATAGGGTGAGCTTGTAAATCGTTGTATCTACGTTAAACCAGTTTTTTACAGGCATATAAATTGGCGGGGCTTTCTTTGGTCTTATCGCAACACAATAGTCGGCATATATCTTATTCGCTTCTCCGTAAAAACTGCCTCCTAACAATAAAGTATCGTCTGACGCAAGTAGTGAATAGAAATCACCTCCGCTATGATACGGATAAAAACTGTTCGTGTCTCTGTGCCATGTAGAACCGGTAAGCTTTTGAATAAAATCGTAGCTATATGCCTGTCGTGTACAGGCCGCAAACAGTTCTCCATTATATATCTCGAAATCGTTTACCACAGCCGAAATGTTATTCGTGTACAATTTGAACGACGAAACGTCACTCCATTCGATAACAGAAAGACTATCGTTGCCATGTTTGAATCTTCCCCCTAATACAAGGTTATCATTGTATACCTCAGCAGTATTCACTATACCCGACAAACCTGCAACCGCCTGCCAGCAAACTCCGGTCCACTGCGCAAAACAAGACTGCGCGCCGGAATACGCATTGAAACTTCCCGTTGCGTAGAGTTTGCCATGATATACGACAAGGTCTTTCACCAAGCCATCAAGGCAGCTCGCGGCAGTCCCCTGCCAGCTGTTTCCATCCCAACAGGCTACCCCTTTTGCCATCTTATTGCCGGCGAATGTGAAGCTGCCCCCTACGAATACTCTGTTATCAAACTCTGCTATTGCATACACAGGGCCGTTCACTCCTGTACCCATGCTGTGCCAGTCATAAAGTCCGTTATTCTCCGTTACATAAGCAATGTTGTCAGCAGGAATAGTTCCGTCGATTTTGCTGAAGCTTCCGCCGACGAATAATTTTCCAGCAACATCATTTCCATGCAACTCATAGATGACACCATTGGTGCCCTTTCCTACTGGTGCAGCATGATAATCCGGCGGATATCCCGGTTGTATCCATGCCAGTTCATCAACGGTAAAACCAAACTGTTCGGCCCAGGCAAATAGCTGCGGGTAGTTCATATCATGCACATAGGCAAAATTGGTGTGCGAGGCGATCATGCGTGATACATGCTCATATCCTGTAACTTTCACTAAGTATCCCACCGCGCAGAAATTATCATTGCGGTCAATGAACACAGGGTTTCGTATAGGTAGATAATCATTAACGGGAAATGCGCCGCGCTGCCAATATTCATGAAGGTGGTCGAGCGCGTCTTGGCGGTTTGTTTGTTGCGCTGCAGTGAGACGTGCCGTGCTCCTGCTACGAAGAACCTTTTCTACCAATGAAAGATGAAGTTGTAACTGTTCAATGTTAGCGGCCGGCATTGCATCCGGAAGCAGACCAGGTTTAATATCGTACTGGTATGACCAATACTTGTTGATCTCATTCAGTTTATTGAAAACGGGGTTGGCTTTTGCGGCAAAGGCAAAAGCTGAAACAAGCAGCAGGATAAGATAGTTCTTCATAGGTATCCGGTTGGACAATATTAAAGTTAAGCATTATACACAAGACTTGGCAAGTCTTTGCGGACTTGCCAAGCCTATATGCTAATTTTAATTTGGATTATTCATCTTAAACTAGTATATTTGACATAGAAAACAATTGTTAACCACCCTATCAATCTCTCCAAACCATGTTTGATAGGGCCAATACTATCATCATGAATCCTAAACACCAGATCTTCCTCTCGGAAGTGTTGCGTCATGGCGACGCCAACCGTGCTTACAAAGCCGCTTACCCCGATGCCTCAGGCGAATCTTTAAGGGTTGCTGCCAACAGGCTGCTCCACAACCCCGGCATGCTGAAATGCATCAACGAGTTTTACGGCTCCATCCGCGACTACCTGGCGCAGGACATCATCGCCCGCCGCGAGAACCAGTTACACACTGTCAGGAAGAAACGTGCCGTACTCAAAGCCATCTACACCAAAGAAATGGAAACGATCAAAACCATCACTTCCAAAGTGTACGAGGTACGGGACATAATTATAGAACCCACCAATACCGAGATACTAAAAGCGATACAACTGGACAACACGCTGGCGGATAAGGAAGAAGAATTGATGGGTTACGAAATACCGGCTATAATACATTTTAACGAACCGGAGAACGAGATCGAAAAAGCACAGGAATTTGTAACCAATCGTAACAATGGCGGCGGGGAGGTAATGATCTCCATTGACGTGCCGGATATTGAAGAAGATTTCGATCCGGAACGATTCTTCAAAGAAACAGATGAGCTGACCACTTCCGATCTTACGATAAACCCCGAAGCTGTAACAATCGAAGACGAGCCGGAAACAGTCGAAAATGTAACAGAACGTGACATTAGCCCCCGTGGCGAATCCCTTAATCCCAAAAACCCCGGTTCAGATACCGGAACTGTAACAATTGAAGACAAGCCGGAAGTCATCGAAATTGTAACAGAACGTAACAGTTTCGCGAAAGAGACAAACGAATCTATGCAACCAAGCTCAATGTATGGTGCCCCTTCAGGGAACAGGGGTAAGCGCGGTAACTTCCTCAACCGACTGAAGCACAAACAGAAAGAAAAATTGATGGTAGCATAACCGGGAACAATGCCAGATTTATTGCGGGTATAGTTTTTATGAAATATAACTGTACAAAAACGCATCAACATGGCAAGGGTTGTTAAAAAACTGGCACTGCCTTCGAAGAAAAACCGCATTGGCCTCGACCAGGAACATTCAAAAATGCTGGCCGAAAAGCTGAACGTATTGCTGTCGTCTTACCAGGTATTTTATATCAATACCCGTGGTTTCCACTGGAATATCTCGGGAGATAAGTTCTTTGAGCTGCACGTAAAATTCGAACAGCTGTATAACGACCTGGCTAACAAGATAGATGTAATTGCAGAGCGCATTGTAACGCTGGGCTACACACCTGTACATACATTCTCGGGCTACCTGAAAGCTTCAGCTATACCGGAAGAAACGAACATCACCGATGGCAAGACCTGCGTACAGATGATCGTGGACAGCCTGCACACGATATTGAATGAACAAAGGGAACTGCTGGACATATCAGATGAAGCACGCGACGAGGGTACCAACTCGCTGATGAGCGACTATATACGCGAGCAGGAAAAGCTGGTATGGATGTACTCTGCCTACCTGGGCATTTAGTAATGACTGCCGATAGCGGATTCAACGCAGCGCTCACCATCAATAGCCGCGCTGACGATACCGCCTGCATAACCCGCGCCTTCGGCACAAGGGTATAGCCCCTTTATTTGTGTGTGCTGAAGTTTTTCTCTATCGCGTGGTATGCGCACAGGCGAACTGGTGCGCGATTCGGTAGCAACAAGTACGGCATCGTTGGTGAAATAGCCGCGCATTTTTTTTCCGAAGTCGACCACTGCTTTTTTCAAAGCTTCGCTCACTTCTTTGGGTAGAACATCCCTGATCTGCACGCTATGTATGCCGGGCAGGTAAGAGCAGTCGGGCAATATCGTTGACACTTTGCCGTCAACAAAATCGGCCATGCGTTGCGCGGGTGCAACGAGCTTACCCCCACCTATAGCAAAAGCTTTCTGCTCCACCATCTGCTGGTATTGCATACCTGCAAGCGGGCCGGTGAAACCGTAAACGGCAAAATCTTTTTCATCGACGGCAACCACGGTGCCGGAGTTTGCGTAAGGGTTGTTTCGCTTAGATGGCGACCAGCCGTTGACAACTATCTCGCCGGGGTTGGTAGCAGCTGGAGCGATGATACCGCCGGGGCACATACAAAAGGAGAAGACTCCCCTGCCATACTCCTGCGCTACAACAGAGTAGCTGGCGGGCGGCAGGTAATCACCGCGCAGCTCGCAGTGGTATTGGATCTTATCGATGAGCTGCTGCGGATGCTCGATGCGCACACCCAATGCAAATGGTTTGCACTCGATATCGATGTTCTTTGAATGCAGCAATGCGAAGATATCACGGGCAGAATGCCCGGTAGCCAGGATGATGGCTCTGGTATTGATAGTATCGCCGTCAGCAGTTTTCACTGCTTTAACCGCGTCGCCATCGACGATGATGTCGGTGAGTTTTTTACCGAACAGCACCTCGCCGCCGCAGGCAACTACTGCCTCGCGCATAGCGGTGATGATGTGGGGGAGTTTGTTGGTGCCGATATGCGGATGTGCTTCGTACAGTATCTGCTCATCCGCACCAAAGTGAACGAAGAGCTCGAGTATGCGCTGTACGTTGCCGCGCTTGGTAGAACGGGTATAGAGCTTGCCATCGCTGTAAGTGCCGGCCCCACCCTCGCCAAAGCAGTAATTCGACTCGGGGTTGACAACGCCTTCTTTGTTCATAGCTGCAAGATCGCGACGACGGGAACGTACATCTTTCCCCCGCTCGAGTACGATGGGCTTAAAGCCCAGCGAGATGGCACGCAGTGCTGCAAACAATCCCGCAGGCCCGGCACCTATTATCACAATATGGGGGGCGTGGCTTACATCTTTCAGTTGCGGATCGAAAGCGGGTTGCGTTACAGGCTGCTGATCGACATAGACCTCGAGCTGCATGACAACCTTGGGTTGCCTGCTACGCGAGTCGATAGAACGCTTTTTGATGGAATAGCCGGTGATGCGTTTGGCATGTACGCCAGCTTCTGCTGCCGCGGCTCTTTTCACAAGCTGCTGGTCAGCCGCCTCCATCGGAGGCATTGAGATGGAAATGAGTTTAATCATCTGCGTTAGGTGTTTATCCTAAAAAGCGGACTATGATTTGAATGATATTATGATAACTATGATCGCAAGCTCTACCAGCCCGGCAAATCCCTTAATCCAATTAATCCCGGTTCAAATGATGTTATGATGAACTATGATACTTCTCTTTTACTTCACCGAAGCATTGTATTTTGCCTTTACCTTATCCAGGTGATCCACAAACTTCTGCACATTCGGATCGTAGGGATAACCTTCTTCTGCCAGCTTGTTGCCGTTCTCATCAATGAAGAAATAGAAAGGCTGCGAGTTGCTGTTGAACTGAGCGGCCTGCAGATCTTCGTTGCGGTCGCCCACGGTTACCACCTGCGACTGCAGCGCTTGGGAATAGTATTGTTCGTTCGCCGGCAGATCGCGCTTGTCATAGTCGCAATACAGCGATGCTACGATGAAGTCGTTCTTCAAACGCTGCGCCACTTCCGGCTTCGACCATACCTGCGATTCCATCTTGCGGCAGTTCACGCAGTTGATACCGGTGAAATCGAGCATGATGGGCTTCTTCAGTTTCTTAGCCGCAGCAATTGCTTCTTCATACTCGAAGTAGGTAACCAGGCCGAGATTCCTGACTACAGGAGGTTCATACATACGCATCTCCTCCACATACTTTACAGGAGCCACGCCGTTGTCGGCATGCGTAGTTGTTGCACCATGTTCTCCTCCACTGCCGCTATTTGCGCCTATCACAAAGTCCTGCGTACCCATCGGTGGCACAAACTGGCTCATACCATTGAGCGGCGCGCCCCACATACCGGGCAGCAGGTAAAGCGCGAAGCTGAAACTGCATATCGCGAGGAAGAGGCGGAATATAGACACATATTCCTGCCCGTAAATGTTCTTAGGCGAAGCATCGTCGTGCGAGAGTTTGAGCCTGCCCATAAGATAGATACCCAGCAACACCGCAAGCACTATCCATATAGCTATGAATATTTCCCTGTCCAGCAAACGCCATCCCATGGCAAGGTCGGCGTTCGAGAGGAACTTGAGCGCGAGCATCAGCTCCAGGAAACCGAGGACAACTTTTACCTGGTTGAGCCAGCCACCGGAAGCTGCCATCTTATTGAGCATACCGGGGAAGATGGCAAACAACGCGAACGGCAAAGCAAGGCCGATAGAAAAACCAAGCATCCCCAGCGTTGGGCCAACGAAACCGCCTTTACCTGCTATCACCAGCAAGGGGCCAACGATAGGACCCGTACAGGAGAAAGACACGATAACCAGCGTCAGCGCCATGAAGAAGATACCGCCGAAGCTGGTAAGCCCTGCTTTAGAGTCTGTAGTACTTGTCCACGACGAAGGCAGTGTTATCTCGAAAGCACCAAGGAATGAGATACCAAAGATGACGAAGATGATAAAGAAGAACATATTCGCTATCCAGTTGGTGGATAGATTGTTCAAAGCATTGGCACCAAACATAACTGATATCAGTACCCCCAGCAACGTAAAGATGATGATGATGGAAAGTGAATAATAGATGGCATTACGGATACCTTCAGCGCGCGTCTTACTTCTTTTGGTAAAGAAGCTAACCGTGATAGGTATCATTGAATATACACAAGGCGTAAGCACCGCGGCTATACCGCCCGCCAGCGCCATGAAGAAAAGCCAGAGTAAAGATTTCTTTTCTTCTTTGCCATCCCCCTTATCGGTTGGCGGACTAGCTAAAGCGTTAGTTGTCGTATCAGCTGCTGCCGTAATATTTAATGAAGAGTCATTTTTTTTTAAAGTATCTGCGCTGGCAGAAGCTAACTCAGGGTCGTTGACCGTAAAAGTGAAGGTCTTTGTTTTTGGGGGAAGGCAACCCTGGTCGTTACAGGTCATATAGGTATACTTGCCTGTGATCTTGCCATTGGCTGTGATGGTAGCCGGTTGGATGAAGTCTACTTTTTTAAAGTAGTGAACAGTGCCTATATCTTCTATGGTTTCGTCTATGCGCTCTCCTTTTTCCGACAGTTTGCCCCTTAGCTTATAGTTATCGCCTTTGGTGAAGTTGAACTCAGGCGGGGGGAAGCTTCCATCGCCACCTGGGTCCAGGGAGTATATGTGATACCCGTTCTTTACATTCACATGGAAGATCAGGTCGTATTCATTTCCCTGCTTCTTCTTCGCTTCGAATTTCCATTCCGAAGGATCTTCAATGATCTGGGCGCTCGCCGTCCATGGTAAAAGGAAGCTAAACGCGATCAAAAGCGAACTGAGAAATCTTGCCATTTGTTTTGTGTGTAGATTCTGATGTAAAGAAACCGATATATTTATTTTCGTTTGGCCGCCAATGCGACTTTAAGATAACTTTAGCTAACCCCAAGGCTAGTTCATCAATGCAAAAGCCTCAAGGATGGCACGGCCGTCCATGTTATTCAGCTGTTTGCTGCAGGCACGCTCAGGGTGTGGCATCATGCCAAATACATTGCGGCCTTCGTTGCAGATACCGGCTATGTTACTGGTAGCGCCATTAGGGTTTGAGTTGATATGCACTTCACCCTGCTCATCGCAATAACGGAAAACTATCTGGTTGTTCTTTGTAAGCTTCTCCAGGGTAGCGGCATCAGCATAATAACGGCCTTCGCCATGTGCTACAGGTATCTTTAGTGGACCCGCAGGTGTATTCTTACCTATCAGGTTCTTGTCGTTCTCCGATTTGATGTAGACGTTCTTACAAACAAATTTCTGGTGGTCGTTCTGCAGCAGTACACCCGGCAGCAGGCCCGACTCACATAATATCTGGAAGCCGTTGCATACGCCCAGAACCTTGCCGCCGTTGTTGGCAAATTCTATCACGGCCTCCATCATCGGGCTAAAGCGTGCCACAGCACCGCAGCGCAGGTAGTCGCCGTAAGAGAAGCCACCCGGCAGTACAATGCAATCGTCGTTGGTGAACATGCTCAGGTCTCGGTCTTTATGCCAGAGCATTACCACTTCTTGTCCAAGGTCGTCTTGTAATGCATGCATCATATCCCTGTCGCAGTTCGATCCGGGAAATACAATAACTCCAAATTTCATTTATATCGTCTGTTAATAGTTATAAGCCAGCTGGCAAGTGATTATAAATAGCAGGGAAAAGTAGAATGTAAAATTACTAAACCGTTTGCTTTTTTCAAGATTTAAAGGCTGAGCTATAATGAGGCTCAATAGCGGCATAGCCATCAGCCAACCGCTTTTCTGGTCTATATTCGTAGTGAAAGCCGCAGCCAGAGCCAATACCAGGCCTACAACTGTCATCACCCAGCTGCGCCTGGCAAATACTGCCGACCTTGATATCTGGCCGTTCAACACAAACACACCACAAAAGAATAATATGAGAATACCTGCAATGACGACGGTGGTATAGAATGGCGAACCCATGTTTCTGCTGAATGCCAAGCCCAGGTCGGGCCACTGCATCATAGCTGGAAGTTGATCGGCAAGAAAAAGAACACCCGCGAAGAAGTACACAGGTGTCAGGTAGCCCATCAGTCCGACTATCCACTCGCCCGCGTTGAAGCTTCGCAAAAGGATGAGGGCTGCGAAGAGCAATCCAAGGAAAAATACGGCGGGGAAATGAAGCACGGTAGCGACACACAAAAGAAAACCGGCATTATATATCTGCTTGCGCGGACTAACCGTTTGGTGAAAAGCCAGCAATGCGTGAATAGCGCCTATGAGAAACCAGTTTAGTACGAGTGTTTCGCTGAAATAGCTAAAGACGGGGTGAATGGATGTAAAGAGCAGGTACAGGTAGGCAACGACATAAGTCGCTTTAGGAAACAACCTGAATTTTACCGCGATAGCGTTGAGAAATAACGCCTGCCCAAACAACATCACGACAGCAAACATGGTATAGGCAAAAGCACTGCCGCCGAACACAATATCAAACACGTTCAATATCCCTTCAAAAAAAATATGGTTTGGCGATAGCAGAGGCAACTGGGGGTCAGCCAACGCCTGCAGTTTTATCAGCAGTGTAAATATGAAAAGTATGATGACCGTGTACGGACTGTTATTCCTGACCAGGTGGACCACTAAACGAGCTTTTGGGCGCTAAAATTCAATTTTGGCAAAGCATATCTGCCTTTTCCTCAGGCACGGAATAACCACTTCACGCGCAGCTATTTGCTTTCCCGAGCGTGGAAGCCAATCGGGGTCGTCGGCAGTGCCGGCAGCCAGTGAGCGCATGTTCAGCTTGCCGCTACCATCGACACTTGCGAGCTGTATCTTCGACCGGTTGGTATTGTAGTCGTTGAACAGGAAACCCAGAGTCCCACCCGTGTTCATGAACGCAAATGATGAGAATAAGCCTCCGTCTTCCTGGGAATACTGATTCTTACGCACGAAGGTCTGCCATTCACGCACGCCTCCACTGTTGTAAGAAAGTGCAAGGATATCGCCGTAATGATACTCGCGAACGGATGAAGACATGGACGGATAATACATGCTATAATAGCCGTAACCAGGGGCATAACTGTTCCGCGTGGTTACAAAATAATCCTCTGCCACCAACACAAACCCGCCATCATTTTTAACGATCAGGTTGCGCACATTGAAATCATTGAACGCTTTTCTCGCTGACCTTGAATCGGCGGTATTACGTAGCTGCTGATCAAAAGCAATGCTTTTGCGGCTTTCGAAACTGCCACTGACAATATCATAGTAAGCGTAGAGTATCCCTTCATAGTTACCTGCTTTTTTTTCAGAATAGAAGCCCGCGATATATATTCTGTTTCGTGAGTTGTCCAACTTCATGTAGGTACCTGCGGCAAATTTCTGGTTGAGGGGAAGCTCGGAAGGTGAAAATTTCCTTTCGCCATTACGGAGCGACAACAGCCAAAGCTGATCGGCATAACCCTTGCCGCCTATGGGCGTGTATACCGGCAGGAAGAAAGTACCATCATTGGTCAGTATCCCCTCTCCATTGTCAAGATCGTTATCTGCAACATAGCTTGCAGTAGAGTTACCCAGCATCGCCAGCTGGTCGTTAAGAAATTTGCCATTGAAGACAAGTGTACTGCCTTTGATATTGGCTGAGTAAACCAATATTTGCTTTTTATCCTCGGAAACCGCCGAAGAGAAATAGTTTTTATTGGGACCGAAAAAACCAGCTTTTGCCTCATCCAGTTTGATAGGATTTTGTTTCAGCCTTCCGGCAGCATCCAGCACAGCCGCATGTTGAATTACTACATTGCTCTGCACCGACTGGTATAAAACAACGATCTGGTCGGGATACGCGATAAATCTTGTTTCATATATTTTTTTAGGAAAGAAATCCAGCAATACAGTAGCCTGCCTTTCCATCTTGTCATCGAAAGCATCAAGAAAAAATCCCTCTGAAGAACTGCGATACACATAGGTCTTACCACCAACTTTGCCGATCACCGAAAAATCGCCTGAACGAAAATCAAAGTTCTCATATGGCGAATACAATACTTCCTGCGCAGACAAAGCTGTAAAGCAGGCACTAAAAAATATTATTAACAGAACCCTGAGGTTATACATCTTTTCCAAATTACGATGGTAGAAGTTAACGGCTATCTAAATTTACAAAAAACGGTCTTTCAACTCCGGTGAAGGTATCATGCAGCTATCTCTTTTGCCCAGCCACTTATACCTGTTGCGCGCCACCCAATCATATATTTTATCCCTGAATGCGCGCGGCAAGATAAATCCTAATAAAACGATCTTCCAAAAGCCGCCGATGATCTTGCCAACCTGCAAAGCTGCATCCGATTTAATATAGTATCTGCCCTTCCAGGCGAGCACCAGGGAATCGGGCGCTTTACCGTGTAACCTGGTCAATTCATCGGTAACATGTTCGCCAGCCTCTGATTGTAGCGACGCGAACATGAAAACGTTGCGACGATCGTGTTTGATGATCCACTGTACAAACCGGTTGCAGAGGTTACAAACACCATCGAAATATAATACCGGTTTTGCAGTGCTTTGCTTCACTATTGCACGGATGTCGGTTGTTGAGACTGTATATAAGCTGCTACTATCGAATCCGCTTTAGCTTTCACTTCTATAGACATTCTCCTGTCGAGATCTTCCATAGCAAGCCTGTTCACTTCTTCCACTTTCAGCGCCACCATAGAGTCAACTTTTGCCTGTTCCTGGCTGCGGGTAATGGCTTCATCCTTTGATTTACAAGCTGCAAAAAACAGGGCAATAAATAATAGTCCGATTCCGGCCTTCTTCATATGTCTGGTTTGAAGTGCAATTTATTACAATTGGGCAAGTAATCATTAACAGTGCTCACAAACAAGGCTTTAAGGCAATATTTTTTCAAATATTTATATATCTGGATAATGCAATTCTCAGCCAAAAGACGGAAATTTACAATGAATGCCAAAAGTGCTTCTGAATATATTATTGTGTAGCCTGGTTTGGGCTTTTTCAATGGAAAGGATCTATGCCCAGCCGTCGGGAAACGATACATTACTGCTGGGCGCCATAGTAGTAGAGTCTGATACTTTTGCTATGGCCTACCTCGACGAAGTTACCATTAGCGATAAACTACCTAAACGTTTAGCAAAACAACGTGCGCGCTACGACAGATTGAGGCACAATGTGACCAGGGTTTATCCCTATGCCGTAATTGCTGCGGAAGTGTTGAAGGACGTTGACGTAGAACTGGCAAAACTGGAAAACGACAAAAAGAAACGTAAGGAGTTCCTGAAGTCTAAGGAAAGAGAATTGAACAAACGTTTTAAAGGCGAACTGGAAGATCTTACAATCACGCAGGGGCAGCTATTGGTAAAGCTCATTAACCGTCAGACGGGCAAGAATTGCTTTGGTATTATTAAAGAGCTCAAAGGAGGGTTTTCTGCCGTTGTCTGGCAATCTGTCGCCTTACTTTTCAGCAATAATTTAAAACGCGAATACGAGCCCGACGGCCGTGATAAAGAAATAGAGGCGATAGTTGTTGAGCTTGAGGCAAACTATTTCTATAAATACCGCTACCAGCGCCAGAACGCTCTCATGTACCAAGCCCGGCGCAACTAATACATCGTATTCCGTTATATCTTTGCGCTCCTATGCAAAAATTACATATTCTCGCCATTGCAGCGCACCCGGATGATATCGAGCTCAGTGCAGCAGGAACACTTATAAAACATGCAAATAACGGTCAGGCTATAGGTATCTTAGACCTTACGCAAGGCGAACTAGGCACCCGCGGAAACGGCCCGTTACGATTAAAAGAAGCGGATGACGCCGCGAAAGCCATGGGTATGATCGTGCGGGAAAATCTAGGTCTTGAGGACGGATTCTTCCAGAATGACAAAGAATCGCAGCTGAAGCTGATACGCATCATCAGGAAATACCAGCCTGATATAATCATTACCAATGCTTTGGAAGATCGTCACCCGGATCATGGGAAGGGTGCCAGGCTAGTGTCAGATTCCTGCTTCCTGGCTGGTTTGAGGAAGATAGAAACAGAGCTTGACGGACAAGTTCAGGAACCATGGAGGCCTAAAAGAGTATTTCATATGATTCAGGACAGGTTTTTGGAGCCCACGTTTGTGGTAGACATCTCTGACACACTGGAAGCCAAAATGGAAGCCATCAAATGTTATAAAAGCCAATTTCACGATCCAGAGTCCAATGAGCCGATCAGCTACATCGCTCAACAGGGATTCCTGGAAAGCATCACATCCAGGGCCAGCCTTTTAGGTAAACGCATAGGCGTAAGATATGGTGAGGGATTCATATGCGAGAATGTACCTGGAATTTCAGACCTGGATCGGCTCTTTTACCCGGAAATTGCCTGAAACAAAAAGTTTGATAAAATATTTTGCCATTCCGCAAAAAATCAAGACCTTTGCAGTCCTTAAAAAATTAAAAGCATGGCACGCGTTTGTCAGGTAACAGGTAAAAAGCCCATAACTGGTCATAAAGTATCCTTCTCTAACAAGAAAGCAAAACGTCGTTTTCTGCCTAACCTGCAGACTAAGCGTTTTTTCCTCGTTGAAGAAGACCGTTGGGTAACTCTTAAATTGGCGGCTGATGCCATCCGTACAATCAATAAAAGGGGCCTCTATTCCGTAGTGAAAGAACTTCGCGCACAAGGCGAGAAAATCTAATTGTTAAAGCATAAACGAATTATACGATGGCTAAAAAAGGAAACCGCGTTCAGGTAATTTTGGAATGCACCGAGCATAAAAACAGCGGTATGCCCGGCAC
>CAMPKG010000013.1 GCA_946887085.1 uncultured Sphingobacteriales bacterium | reverse complement strand
GATAAAATCCTGATTAACGGCCGCAATGAGCACGAATTTAAGAGCTTTAACAATACACCGCTGAAAGGAGGGGATAAGGTGCGCCTGCGCATTTCGAACGGAGGGGCATCATCCTATTTCTGGCTTCGCTATGCCGGGGGCAAGATGACCGTAGTGGCCAGCGACGGAAACGATATTGAGCCCGTGGAAGTGGACCGCCTCATTATTGCGGTTTCCGAGACCTATGATGTAGTGGTCACAATACCAAATGACGGGGTGGCCTACGAGCTGCTTGCCACCACTGAGGACAGGACACAATCGGCAAGCTATTATATTGGCAATGGCGTTAAACAGCTCATTTCACCATTACCCCGCCTTAAGTATTTTGAAGGCATGAAGATGATGAACGATATGATGAAAATGAACGGTGACCTGGATGATATGGGCATGGATATGAGCTGGAACCGCATGGATATGAATGTGGTGATGTACCCTGAGATTACAGGCCAAGAAAACAAAAAAAATGATGATAGCCGCGGGCCAGAGGAAAGTGAACAACAGGAAAAGCACAATACGGATATGGACCATAGTGCGGTGGGCCACACTATGGATGCACATGGGCATACAGGTAAATACAATGCCAATGCGCTTAGTGAAATCGTTACGCTGAACTACGCGATGCTGCGTTCGCCACAGCCTACCGAGCTGCCACAGCAGGCACCTGTTAAAGAAATTAGGTTTGAGCTTACCGGCAATATGAACCGGTATGTATGGAGCATGGACAACCGTGTACTGAGTGAGGTGGATAAGATACCTGTTAAAATGGGGGAGGTGCTGCGAATAACCATTTTCAATAATTCGATGATGCGGCACCCCATGCACCTTCATGGATTTGACTTCAGGCTGCTCAACGGGCAGGGCGCCCATGCGCCCATGAAAAACATTATTGATATAATGCCCATGGAAACCGATACCATTGAGTTTACCGCCAATACAGAAGGCGACTGGTTTTTTCACTGCCATATACTGTACCATATGATGGCGGGCATGAACCGCGTGCTCGCTGTAGGAGATTACCAGAATCCGAACCTTCCCGATAAAGAAAAAGCTTATAACATGTTGCAGGCTGAGAGTGATATGCCGCACCTTATGGCACAGAACGACTTTGCTACCAACGGAAACGACGGTGAGGCCATGCTGATGAAGGCACGGTGGACCCTGGGCACCGAATGGCGCCTTGGGTACAATGACATGCACGGGTATGAGGTTGAGACCCACCTGGGCCGTTTTATAGGAAAAATGCAGTGGCTCATGCCTTTTATCGGCTTTGACTGGCGTTACCGCAAAATGGGCATTGACGAGCAGGAGGAAAACCTTTTCGGGCAGAAAAACGAAAAAGATACCCGACGGGCATTAAGCCTGGGTGTTGTATATACCCTTCCAATGCTTGTAAATTTCCAGGCGGAGGTGTACCATGACGGCATTGTGCGGCTATCCCTGATGCGTGAGGATATTCCCATTTCGAGCCGCCTGAGGGGAGGCTTTATGGTTAATACCGACAGGGAATATATGGCGGAGCTGCGTTACATCGTGACAAGGAATATCGGTATCCGCACGCACTACGACAGTGATATGGGATTCGGCGCTGGCATCGTGCTTACTTATTAGTAAATTAAAAAATTATAGTCAGGCGCCCCGCACGGAACTTCAAATAAACCCAATTATAACCTTTAAATCTGAAATTATGAAAAGTGAAAAATCTTCTAAAAAGAGCAACAGGTATACCACTTTTATACTAATGCTTTTGGCATCATTTGTTGCAATGTACATTACTATGTACTTTAACACCTACCAGATTGACCATGTTTATTTCAGCCTCACGCGGTTCTATATGGCCTGCCTCGGAATTTCCTGCATGGCCGTAATCATGTGGGCCTTTATGAGAAAGATGTACAGCAACAGGAAAAAGAATATTGCCATATTGGTTGGCAGCGCAGCACTATTCTTCACCGCCCTTGGTCTGGTACGTGCCCAAAGCCCCATAATCGGGGATATCCTGTACATGAAGGCAATGATCCCGCATCACTCTATTGCCATACTCACCAGTGAACGGGCAGACATTAAAGATCCCGAGGTGCGCAGGCTGGCCGACGAGATTATCAAAGCGCAGAAGAAGGAAATAGCAGAAATGAAAGAATATATTAAGAGACTAGAGGCAGAAAGATGATCTTAAAAGCGCTACTCTAGCACAATAAAGAGCTTCTTTTTTGCAATTTTCGGATTGTTTTTTGAAATGCCAGTGGTTATGGAGTGCTTTATCTTTGGCATTTCGTACTGAAGATGATGAAAAGACACCCATTAACAACTGTCGGCCTTAAGGCATTTCAGGAAGAACTGTTCCGGTGTGATGATGAGCAGCTTTTCCGGGAAGCCGCAGCAATGGCCGAGGACTGCCGCGCTTACCTGCCCCGCAGGTTCGAAATTGATGTCTTCCGGCTGGAAGCCATCCGTTCACTCGACGAAAAAATGGCCCGGACAATCGGTTGGTGCCTGGCAGCTGCACTTATAAACAGGCAGCCACTTTTGGTTAAGGGGGCGGTGCTAACTGCAATGATATCCGTGAACAGAGAAATAGAAGGCTGCACAATTGGCCTTGAGTGCACTGTCAGGGGGCGCTTAACGTAAAATCTTTCAGAAGTATACAATTCACATTCGACCACAATTTACGGCCTTGGTGCGGTTGGGAGACCCGCAGGGCTAAAGGCAGGCAGTACTAATCCGCTGCCTGCTTACTAGTCTTCAGTGCTATAGGAATCATGGGGTAAGTCGCAGGTGGTGTCCACTGTAGGATCATACCAATCGGCCTTGCTTTCCGCCCATGCAATCCAGCGCTGTGTTTGTTCAGGGATTCCGCCTCCGGGATTTGCTTTTCTTTTTACTTCACATACAAATGCCCGTATCATCTGCGCCCTGGTAAAGAGTTCTGACTGTTTGAGAAGGGTATCCGTCTTTTGCTGTTCTGCCCTACGCAGGGCTTCTTTCTGCTGGCGCACTTGCTTCTATTTCCCTTTCAATCCTTGCCAGCCGCGATGCCTCTTTCCATTCCGCTTCCCGTTTGGCGTCAAGCTCCAGCTTTGCAACAATCTTCGCCAGCATACTTTCCAGTAAGGTCTTGTTGTCACGCCACTCTTTCTCCCACCTGTACTGTCCCGTTTTAAAAATAAATCTCCCATTAGGTACTAGTTCGGAAGTAGGCCAGCGCCCTTCTGTGCTGTAGACCCTGTTGCTGGCCTCACGCAGAGAAAGCTTGAGCTCGGTTGTGCCTATGATGACATTGGTGGATGCTTCCCGTATTATAACCTTATGCCCGCGGTATTCGAGGAGCTTGATCAGCGTGTCAAAGAAGCGGAGCGCACGCGCCTGGTGAAGTTTTTCAACGTATATGCTCAGGGAAGAGAAAGCACTCCTGTAACTGTAATCATTTTTATGTTTTTTAGCATCTGCCCAGTACCGCTTTGTCTCTTTCACCAATTCATGAGGCTTTGCAATCTCATCAGGTACCACAATGGGCGCCTTCGGATAATCCTTTATCTGCCGGACCAGAAGGGTTTCGGGGGAGGCATCAATATTATATGGATTTTCTTCCCCGCGAAGCGGCAGTTCGATGGCATCCTTATCCATGGCAAAAGCCGGCAGCTTCTCAGGCTTCACCGGCTTGTTGAATTTCAGCTTCTGCCAATACCCGTTAAAAGGGATAGGGACCTTATACTTTTTACACATCTTGCGAAGCCCGTTATCGGATATCGCGTATTTCCGGGTAAGCTGGCTGAGCGGGGTGCTCCAAACCAGGTTATAAAATTCCTGCCTTGTCAGGGTGACCTTTTCCATTTGAATAGAGTTTGAGCATACTGCAAGATAAGTAAATGCGGTGGGAATAGTGGCATCGTTGTGGCAGTATAATGTCGCAGCAGTCTTTGCGCTGCACGAATCCCCCTAAAGGTTTTGTGCGGTTCGCCGCCGCTATAACGGCAGGGGCGAAGCCGTGAACTCCGCAAAGTTTAAAAAGCAGCCCCTATATGATGTAAACCCATTTCAGAACAGCTGCCACAAGATGGAGCAGCCCATCTGCGCCGATGCAGAGTTGATAAACAATTCCTGCTTTTCGAGTTTATATTAATTGAATGCCTGCCGGAACTCGAGTGGGGACAGGCTGGTCTTTTTCTTAAAGAGAGTGCTAAACGACTGTGCGTGCTCAAAACCTAATGTATAAGCGATTTCACCTACAGACAAATTTGTAGTAGATAGCTTCTCCTTTGCCTTTTCAATTAATTTCTGGTGTATGTGCTGTTGCGTACTTTGTCCTGTATGCATGCGCAGCAGGTCGCTGAGGTAGTTAGGAGACAGGTTCATAAGTTCGGCCATACGTTGTACCGTCAATAGTTCCGGTTGCGCTGTCGAACTATCAAAATATGCATCAATGAGGCGTTCAAATTTGGCAAGCAATTGGTGATTGTGATTTTTCCGGGTGATAAACTGCCGTTCGTAAAACCGTTTTGAATAATTGAGCAATAATTCGATTTGCGACAAGACAATTTCCTGCGTGTACTTATCAATATGCAGGCATTCTTTATCGATTTTGTCCAATATAGCAATAAGATCGCCTTCTTCTTCGGCAGAAAGATGCAGCGCCTCATTCACGGCATACGAGAAAAAGTTATAACCGCTGATATAACCTGCGAGGGGATGAGCCAGCAAAAAGTCAGGATGGAAAATAAGCAGGTAACCTGAACCGCATTCTATATTGTCCAGATCCAGGTATTGAACCTGATTGGGCGCAGTAAAGCTAAGAACCCCTTTATCATAATCATAATGTTGCTGGCCATATCGTATTTTACCCGTAGCATCTCTTTTAAGGGCGACACAGTAAAAGGTGTTTACAAAACCTTTCCAAACGTCATCTTCCAAAAAGACACTTTCGGCAAGGTTAATTACGCTTACCAATGGATGCCGTGGCTCGGGCAGGGAGAGTAACCGGTGGAATTCTGAAATTGATCTTATGATATTCATAATGCTAATTTACATATTTAAAATGGCAGCGGCTGCACTATTGTACAACCGCTTAAATTTAATCTATCAGACCCATGCTAAACTCATCATACGGGTTACCGGTATCAGTACCCAAGGGCACAATGCTCTCCAGTTTTGACAAATCAGCTTTTTTTAATTTAACTTCTGTTGCCGCTATATTCTGTTCTAAATATTTCCTTCGCTTGGTGCCGGGAATAGGCAAAATGCCCTTGCTTAAAATCCAGGCAAGTGCCAGCTGGGAGGGCGTAATATTCTTTTCTGCTGCTAAATTTTCTATTGCATTAAGCAACTCAATATTTTTATAGAAATGTTCCGACTGGAAACGAGGGATGTTCCTGCGGAAATCATTTTCCGGTAAGTCATCAATGGTTCTTATCTGGCCGGACAAGAAGCCCCGTCCGAGTGGCGAATAGGCAACGAACCCGATTTGCAGTTCAGTCAGGGTACTTAGTATCCCACGTTGCTCAACACTCCGCTCAAATAGTGAGTATTCACTTTGCACAGCAGTAATGGGATGAACCTTATGTGCCCTCTTTACAGTTTCGGAAGATACCTCCGACAGCCCCAAATAGCCAACTTTGCCTTCCTGTACCAACTGTGCCATGGCTTCAACGGTTTCTTCTATAGGCATGTTCTTGTCAAGACGGTGCATATAGTACAGGTCAATGTAGTCTGTATTAAGACTTTTGAGCGAACGCTCCACTGCTTTTTTCACATATTCCTTTTTGCCGTTGATAGCCCATGTCACCTTATTATTATCATCTATTTCCCAGCCGAATTTTGTCGCGATTATAAATTTATCCCTTTTACCATTGATCGCTTTAGCAATCAACTGCTCATTTTTGAAAGGGCCGTACAAATCGGCAGTGTCCAAAAAATTACCGCCCAGTTCACGGGAGCGGTGTATGGTAGCTATCGCTTCCTTCTCATCTGCCGGACCATATATGTTTCTGTCTTCAAAACCGGTCATGCCCATACAGCCCAGGCCGATAGCAGGAACCGTAAGTCCCTGATTTCCTAAAGATTTTGTTTTCATAAATTAATGTTTTAATGTTCTGATACAAAGTTCAGAAATGCAATAATGCCTTTTGTATGCAAAGCCCTGAAGCTTGTTTGCAAATCCATGACAGGAGCTTTTTCTCCGGGCGAAAATAGAAAGCCGTTACTTTAACATGCTGATGGAACGTGAGTTGGTATGAAAATAAAGGTGAACCTCATTTAGCATACAAAATCCTACAATACGGCTACAACCCGGGTATGGGGATTTGCCAACTTTGCACCATCAAATTAAAATATTGAAACGATGGAAAAAACAAATCAATCAAAAGTGTGGTTCATCACCGGCTCATCAAGAGGTTTCGGCCGCATATGGACAGAGGCAGCGCTGCAGCGTGGCGATAAAGTGGCAGCTACCGCAAGAAATGTGGACAGCATTGCCGATTTTAAGGAAAAAT
Organism: uncultured Sphingobacteriales bacterium; assembly: GCA_946887085.1. Next base: position 14,057 of record CAMPKG010000013.1, on the reverse strand, counting down.
ATGGTGATAATGTGCTTATCCTGCCTTTGGATGTTACACAGCCTGCACAGGTAGAAAGCGCTGTAAAAGCAGCACACAACCATTTCGGCGGGCTGGACATTGTAATTAATAATGCTGGTTACTCATTAGTGGCAACAGTAGAGGAAGCCAAGGCCGACGAAATACGTGCATTATATGAAACCAATGTATTAGGACCTGTATCGGTTATCCAGGCTGTATTGCCTATTATGCGAGAGCAGGGGTATGGGCATATTTTGGGTACGTCGAGCAACCTCGGCCACTTCGTCATTCCACTAATAGGTTACTATTGCTCATCCAAATGGGCTTTTGAAGCCATACATGAGAGTCTGGCTACAGAGGTTAAGCCATTCGGTATTAATGTAACCATAATTGAACCCAACGCATATGCTACGGAATTCGGGAGCCAGGAATCGCTGAAATTTTCGGAAAATATGCCCCAATATGATACGCTGAGGGAGTCGGTGTGGGAAACCTTACGTCAGTATGACCGCGGTAACCCGGATGCTACAGCATCAGCAATATTAGCGGTTGTAGATGCGCCACAGCCACCGCTGCGGCTGTTTTTAGGCAGGCACAACCTGGAAGGTATCCGCCAAACCTACAACGAGCGTATTAAAGTCTGGGAAGAGTGGCAGGATGTAGCCGCAGCGGCCCAGGGCTAATCAAATGATTTTCAGCAACAGGATTACAACTGCTGTTGCTGTTTTAATTAAATTTGTATAACATAACAGAGCAGGATGAAAAAGAACAATCAGCCCCCACACAGATTTGCCTCCCTTGCACAAGGATTAAAGGCCTTTGGCTTTCCGCCTCCGCAACACCCTCTCATCACCGTGATAGATGGTATTGATGAGCATATGGCGGGAGTTGCCCCTGCAGAAGGGCATGTGCTGAGTTTTTACAAAATTGTATTCCGTCCCAATATCGGCGGGCTTCTGCGCTATGGGCAAACCCATTTTGATTACAATGAAGGCGGACTGTTCTTTGCCGCCCCTAACCAGATCGTGGCTCCGAATGAAAGCAATCCTGGTGAGGCACCCTGTACACGTCAGGAGATAGCTATACTCATGCATCCCGATTTTTTGCTGCATTATCCTTTGGCCGCCAAGATTAGAAAGTACCAGTTCTTTTCGTATGCGGTAAATGAGGCGCTGCATTTATCAGAAAAGGAAAAGGATATAATACTCAACCTTTTCAGGAACATACAGGAAGAGCTAAGCAGCCGCATTGATGAATTAAGCCAGGATGTAGTGATTGCACAACTGGAATTGCTGCTGAATTATGCCCAGCGGTTTTACAAGCGCCAGTTCCTTACCAGGAAAACCATCAGCAACAGTCTGCTTCAGCAGTTTGAGGAAGCTCTAACCAAATATTTCGATGATGGCCAGCCGCTTTATCGTGGTATACCTACTGTGCAGGCCTTGGCAGACAGCTTGGCCATTTCGCCGGGTTACCTTAGTGACATGCTGCGGACACTGACCGGGCAGAATGCTCAAAACCACATCCATGAAAAAGTAATTGAGAAAGCCAAAGAAAGACTGTCCACCACCAGCTTATCAGTTGCTGAAATCGCTTATGACCTGGGTTTTGAGCACCCGCAGAGCTTCAGCAAATTGTTCAAAACCAAAACCAGCCAAAGCCCCCTGGAGTTCAGGGCGCAGTTTAACTGACCTGTATATTATCCGTATCACAAAACGGACATCTTTTAACGCAGTAGAATTATACGTAACTTTGGGATTACTTATTAGAAATGTGCAATGAAAAAAATAGGATTCTTATCGTTTGGCCATTGGGCTGATCATCCTTCCTACCAAACCCGTACAGCCGCCGATACACTGCTTCAGTCAATTGATCTGGCTGTTGCTGCAGAGGAGATTGGTTTGGACGGGGCTTATTTCCGCGTTCATCACTTTGCGCGGCAGCTGGCATCGCCTTTTCCACTGCTGGCAGCTATAGGAGCTAAGACTAGCAAAATAGAAATCGGTACAGGCGTTATTGATATGCGGTACGAAAACCCCTTATATATGGTTGAGGAGGCGGGTGCCGCCGACCTGATCTCAGGTGGACGCTTACAGCTTGGTATAAGCAGGGGATCGCCGGAACAGGTAATAGATGGTTGGCGCTATTTCGGTTACGAGCCTGGGGACGGGGAAAATGATGCTGACATGGGACGCAAAAAGGCACTGGAGTTTTTGGAAAAGCTTAGAGGTGGAGGATTCGCCCAGCCAAATCCCACACCAATGTTTCCCAACCCGCCGGGCTTATTACGCCTCGAGCCGCATTCAGAGGGGCTCAAGGGGCGAATTTGGTGGGGCGCAGCTTCTAACGCTACGGCTGTATGGGCAGCTGAAAACGGCATGCACCTGCAAAGCTCCACGCTGAAATTTGATGAAAACGGCGAACCATTCCATATACAGCAGGCTGAGCAGATCAGGATGTACAAAGATGCCTGGAACAAAGCTGGCCACCAGCGCGAGCCGCGGGTTTCTGTAAGCCGCTCCATTTTTGCGCTCGTCAATGACCAGGATAGGTACTACTTTGGGCAGCAGGGCAAGGGTAGCGACAGCTTTGGCTATATTGAAAGCGACAGGCGGGCCATCTTCGGGAAGAGCTATGCTTCAGAACCAGATAAGCTTATTGAAGAGCTTTCTCAGGATGAAGCCATTCAGGAGGCTGATACATTGTTGTTGACGATACCTAATACTTTAGGGGTTGATTATAATATTCACATACTCTCTGCAATTATGGATCATGTCGCTCCCGCGTTGGGATGGCGCTAAACTCTGGTACCATGGGTAAAACAATTCTTCTTCACTAAATATCACCGGAAGATTTGCGGGAGTTGATCAGCCAGGCTGTAAGGGATGAACTAAGTGCCTTTTTGCTAGAATTAAAGGTACAGAAGGATGAGGCTGAGGTACTGTTGAGCAGGGCAGAGGCTTGCGGATTACTGAAAGTGAGCCTTACAACCTTATGGAATTGGACGAAATCCAATAAAGTGATAGCTTATAGTATAGGTAACCGAATATTTTACAAAAAAAGGGAATTACTTGAAAGCATGACCAAATTGCGATATCGATAGGGTTAACGTTAAAATGTTTTGCAGTGCAACTATACAGGTACTGGCATTACTGCCCCACCCACATGGGGTTATGCTTCACAATTTCTTTATAGATCGCACAACTTTCTGCATGCGCGCCTCGCAAATAGCCTATACTCATTAAAAACTCGTTTACAATTTCACCACCTGTAAAACGGAATGTCTTTTTAAATAGCTTAACCCATTCATCTTTTGTTTTTGGATGATGGAGTTCCAGCCATTTTTCAAATGAGCCATATTCTTTTTGCAAAATTATAATGACTTTAGCATTTTCAATAGCTGCATTTATCTTTAGCCTGTTACGTATGATTCCTGTATCTGCTAAAAGCCGTTCACGGTCTTGGTCGGTATAGGCAGCCACTTTTTGTAAATCGAATTTATCATATGCTTTTCGAAAGGCAGCTTCTTTTTTCAGGATTGTTTCCCAACTTAACCCCGCCTGATTTATCTCTAATATTAAGCGGCCAAATAATTCGTTATCATCGTGTATGGGAAAACCATAATGATTGTCATGATAGTTTTTATGTAATGCCTGTCTTTCGGGTGGCATCGTTAAAATGGTTGTACAATACGACATTTTTAATTGTATTATGTTAGTTTCAGCTTAAGGCTTAAACAAAAAGAAAATGGCTAAAATAGCCATTTCCGCTTTATACTGTAAATTTTAATGAATGTATCAGTCCGTCAGTTATCACCAAATGATAATTCAATACAATCGGGCTTCCCGGAAAATTACCTGATGTTTCAGCTTTTAGAATACTTTCTGTTTCATGTTCTTCATAACCTACAGGCTTTATTGTGGCATGGTATCGCTCGTTAGAATCTGCGATCCAAGCTTCGATTTCTTTCTTGCCGTTGTGGGTTTTGCCTTCATCTTTTACCACGGCATTATCAGAAAAACACTTTACATAGGCGGCACTGTCAAAATTATTTTGTGCTACCACTAAATCTGCTATTACTTTTGGTAAGTTCATAGTATTAATTTTTAAAGTTATTAAACAGTACGTACGGTTCCGCCGTCAATGACAAATTCGGTTCCGGTTAAATAGTTGGCTCTCGGTGAAACAAGGAAACCTACCAACTCTGCCACTTCTTCAGGCTTTGCCGGCCTGCCGTAAGGTATTCCGCCCAGTGCATCCATAACATTTTGCTGCGCTTCTTCCACCGTACTGTTGGCATTCCGGGCAAGCTCACTCAGCCACGCTTCCGATGCTGATGTGTTTATCCATCCCGGCGAGACTGTCAGCACACGCACGCCTTTTGGGGTAACCTCGTTTGATAAGCTCTTGCTGTAATTCCGCAGTCCGGCTTTTGCAGCAGCATAGGGCAAAGTCGACTCATACAACGGCAGTTTCCCCTGGATTGACGCTATATGGATGATAACGCCATCTTTGCGCTCTATCATTTGCGGTAAAAACCCTCTGTCAAGCCTTATAGGTGCTAACAGGTTTGCATGCAGGGTGGATATCCAGTCTTCATCGCTCAGGACGCTAAAGCCACCTGCCGGTGTAGACGATGAGCCGAGATTGTTCACCAATATATCCAGTCTTCCGTAAGCTGAAAGCACTTCACCAACCACTTTTTGCGATCCTTCTGCCGTACTTAAATCGGCGGGGATAAAATGCAGTTTGCTGTTTTCTTTTTCGGGTACGTTCCTGGCGGTAATTATTACCGTTGCTCCGGCTTGCAGCAACCTTTCGGCTATAGCTCTTCCGGCTCCTTTGGTGCCACCCGTTACTAATGCGATTTTTCCTGATAATTCGTTTTGATAATCCATGCTGTGATATGTTTTAAATTTCTTTGTACAAATCTCGGCAGTACGTTACATCCTCACAAGTACGGAGTTACGATTCATATAGGGAAAAATTATTCCCCTATTGCGCATAAGAGGATATAGCTTAATTTTGTAATATGTATGAAAGAAAGACATTGCCAAACCTGAATTGCGGCCTTGACCTTATAGGTGAGGTGCTGTATGGAAAATGGAAAATTCGGCTGCTATGGTTTATCGACCAGGGTCACAAGCGCCCTAGTGAACTGCAGCGTAAAATACCCGATGCTTCGCGCAGGGTTTTAAATATTCAGCTTAAGGAATTAGAGGAACATGAACTTGTTTCAAAGGTCATTTACCCTGTTGTCCCTCCCAAAGTTGAATATAGCCTGACCGACTTTGGAAAAACCATAATTCCGGTAATCGCAGCCATAGGGAATTAGGGAGATGAACACGAGGAACGTTTAAAGTCAGTAATTTTAAAACGTTTGGTTTGAATTTTAATAAATTTCTTTAAGTAAGGCCGGATAGTTTCTCAAAAAACTTACGTATCTTTAAGTCAAGGAAATAGTTAGATCTGCTGCCGAACCAATTTTTGCATGAACGAGCAAAACCTGGGTGCAAATGTATAACCGCGAGTGTACGTAACGAATATGTTGAATGGTAGTATTTGCCTTTGCTGTAGAAGTGGGAATAGCAGTTAGGTAATATAAGCAGTCCTGCGCCGCACGAACCCCGGGATGGTTCGCGCGCCGCGCCGCGTTACAAAGGCAGCGGCATTGCCCTGAAATCTTGTAAATTTAAAAACAATCCCCGCTGGAACGTATAGCCATTTCGGAACAGTTGCCACAGCAGCGAGCAGCCCATCTGCGCCAATGTGGAATTAATGAACAAATCCTGCTTCTCAAGTGCCTCGGCAAGCGAGCAGCTTGGCAGGTCATTACCGTCCGATTGTTGCAGCAATTCGCCAAATTCCTCGGTCACAAACGACAGGCTATCGACCGTTTCAAATTTCTCGGAAGTCGGCTGTTTTATTTTTCCTATAGTAGACAGGATAACCTGCCCTGTGTCCTTCCCGTTACCGAAATCCATCCAGTACCTTGGGGCGTTGGCGTAAAGGCTGCCGCCTGTAGCTTCTTTCAGTACTTCCGCAATCTCAAAACGGGCGGATGCCGTGTCCACGCAGGATATGTAAATATCCGCTTTGGGATTACCTGACTTGCTGCCGAACTTCCTGTTCACGGCTTTCCACCCTGTGCCGAAAAAGCGGTTGCAGCGGGTGATAAGTGCAACGGCTTTTGATAATGCTACCTCGCATTCGGCAAACAGCTGCCTGCCCCGATTGGCTTCGGTAACGATGTCATCATCCCACACACTCACCTGAAACCCCGCATGCCCAAGGGCTTGCAGGCTGTGGCTCATCCGTGCCAGTGCGGAGAGCACCTGCGAGCCTGTGCCACCTGCACCGATAAGGCAGACTTCAATGGGATTTGTCGGGTTTAATAGTTCAGGGGCTATAAAGTGCGCTTTGGGTTTCATCGCAGTAAATGTTTTAGTTGTTTATCATTTGGCACAAGTTCCTCGACAGGAAAAGTGCCTGTCCCCGCAAGGCTTTGGTATATGCTGATAAGGTTGCCTGCTACAGGGTTATGCCCGTCAATCAGGTGGCTGAAATAACTCCCAAAGAAATAGCCTTCCCAAGCCGTAATAAACTCTTCCAAAGATGCCGACTGGCTGATGCGCACATCTACCGAACCCATACACACATTCCCGTTACGGTACAGGTTGAAGAACGGCGCATTATACAGGTGGGTGTTCAGGCGGGGCTTCCCTTTTCCCCTGACCGCAAACACAAACAACCTTGTTTTATCGGCTGCCCACACAAGGGCAGGCAGGGGCAGTTCCTGTGATGCCATACCAAGGCTCTCGATAAAATACAGCTTGCGTGCCTGCGGTTTGGTGTACCATACCACGCTGCCGTTCTCGGCAGGGTTAATGTGCAGCACATTGGATGGCAGCAGCCCTTTGGGTTTCAGGAAGGCTTTGGCAGCCGCTTTCCTTGTGTCCAATTCCTTGGACAGCCCCTGCGCTTCCTTTACGGATAAGGGGCGGGGGTTGACAGGGCAGCCGCTTTCGTCCATGTCATAATATTCAAGGTAAAGATTATTCTCATTATCCTCAGGCTTGAATACCACAATAGCGGCAGCAGGGTGGTAGAGGGTCGGTGCTGTATCAGGGGTTTTCATTGTCATAAGTATTTAGTAAGTAGCATAAATCATCCATAAGGGAAAAGAGCCTGCACTCAAAGTCAAGGCTGTCGGCATCCTGCGCCCGCCCGTCAAAAATGCGGGTCAGCACAGGCTCTTGCAGGTCATGGCATTCGTTGAACTCGTTGTTCACGCACTCGGACAGGGTATGGTAGAGCCATCCTTCGGTGTCGGCGCAAAAGCCAATGTATTTATCCATCATGATGCAGTCCTCATTATAGTCCTCATCATCTCCCTGCAATACCCCTGTATCGGCATGGCGGTACACATGCCCCTGCGGGTGATCCCGCCATAACTTAAGGGCTTTTTCGGCAATGAAAAGGCAATCGCTTCCAAAGCGGTCAAGGGGTATAAACTGCTGCACCAACTCCGCAAAGCGGTTCAGGTGGCAGGGGTTCCACATCCGGCGCTGCATTACTTTGCCGATATGCTCCGCAGTATTCAGCTGTGAGCAGTTGCTATTGTAGCTTTCTGCTTCCCAATCTGTCGGGTCGTTCTCGACCCATTCCCGTACCATATCGTATTGCCAACAGAGGTAGCTGCTGCTATCGGTGTAGTAGGGGATGCCTGCCACATGGTAGAGGTAGGCACAGGTGCAGAGCAGCAGCTGCGCCGCCCTTTTTGTCCTGCGGTCTTGCAGAAGCCCATGCAGGGGCACAACAGGGATATAGTAGAGCGTATTGCCCGTGTTATAGGTTTCTTTAGCGTGCAGCACAAGGCTGCCCGCAACATTACTGCATTCTGTGATTTGCACATCCTCCTGCCTTGCCCGAAGCAGCTTACGGGCATCCCATAAGGCTACCGCCTTACTGTAGGGGTAGCCGAGGGAGCGGGTCTCCATAGGAGTGATGCCGTAATGGCTGCACAGCAGCGTAAAAGAGCTGTAAAAATCATCCTCATCCATTGCCGATACTGTGACAGGCTGCCCTGCAAGGTGGGGCAGGAAGCGCACTTTTAGAAAACCATAGGCAGCAGCCGCTGCGGGGCGGATTGCAGCCTGTCCCGCTGTACCTCGGCGGCATCCTTCCTGCGGTTCAGGTTCAGCAGGAACTGCCCTGCGCTTTGGTGGAGCAGTTGTTGCCTTTTGTTTGTGGGCAGCCGAAGCTGCCCGTTTATGTTTGATTGCATAGTCCATAACTTTTATGTTTATAATTATCCTTTCGTACCCATCATGCTCTCAAAGCGGTACTGCACGGTATCATCGTTGATGACAGGGCCGCTTATCTTGGCGGTGGTCAGTATGGGGTAAGTATTGGCGTAGAATTGCAGCACGGCATCCACGCTCCATTTCGCATCGGGGTCGGTGAGGGTTATCTCATTCCCCTTGTCTTTCATCAGGAAAATCCTCGGCATTTGGTTCGCTGTCAGCATACTCTTCGGTGTTAGGTTCTACTTCATTTTCTTCTTCTTGTCTTTCGGCAGGCTGCGTTGCCCCGAACAGGTCAGGGGCAAACTGCGCCTTAAGGCTCTCCCTGCGCCCCCGCAGCATTTCCGCCTTATCGGGGTACTCGGTCGGCTGCGGCACTTTGCACCACGCTTCCTTAAATTTCCCTTCCGCTTCCAAGGCATCCACCTGCTTCATCGCCTCAAGGAATTTCTTTTCCTTCGGGCTGACATCAGCGGCAGGCTTGTCAGCTTTCTCGGTTTTCTTCTTCTCCATTGCGGAATGCTTCTTGGCTTCTTCCTGCCCTTTAAGGAACTGCTCCATATTGGTCAGCAGCTGCGAGGTTTCCTGTACAGGGGCTGCAATGGCAGGGAAAAACCCTTCCCCAAGTTCCTTCCCCGTCCCTTTAAGGATAAGGGGCGGGATGTGCGCCTTGGCGGCATCCCCGCAGGCATCGTTCTGCAACAGCACCGAAACGGTCATCTGTTCGCCCTCCCTGCGAAGGGTCAGGTTCAGGCAGCCCTCGAAATCAAGGGCTGCCACCTGGCTGAAAAAATTAGTTATTGCCATAGCTTTAATTTTTAAATTTTGAAAAATGGGGGCTGCTTTCGACAACAGCCCGTAAAAGGTTCTCCGCTTTCCGCACCTCAAAGGCATCTTCTGCGCTCATGCCGAGGCTGTCCAAATGCCCGAAGCGGGGCAGCAGGCTTTCTATTATCGCAATGGCAGCCTTTTCGGTGGTATCGGTCAGGCGGCTCATGGCGATGCGGTGTAATGGTTAAACAATAGCTTTACCGCAATCCCGAAGCGTTCATTTTCGGGCAGGGGCGGCAGGGCTGAAGCGTGCTTCACGATGCAGTCAATCGTAAAGATGGCGATGTACCCGTCAAATAACTGGTCGGCGAACAGGCTTGTGCTTTTGGCAAGCATTTGCCCATAGTGGTTTATAATCTCCCGTGCCTGCTCTGCAAGCTGTAGCCAAAAGTCAAAAGGCAGCAGGGTATTCTCCCACGTACTGCGCAGGGTCTCCTCATTTTCATTGAGGAAGGCGTGCGCCGCCGTCAGGCTGTCGAGTATGCCCTGAACCTGTTCAGGGAAAAGCGTGGCGAGCAGCTTGCCCTTATCCACGTTATTCATGCTTTGTAGTGGTTTCATAGCTTATAGGTTTTTGCAGCCCCCCAAGGGGCTGCGGTTATACATCAGTTCAGTTGCAAGGCAGCCGCCCCGCCTTTTACAAAATCTGTGCAGAGGTCAAAGGCTTTCTGTGCCCGTGCCTGCGCTGTACCCCCGAGGTAGATGCTTTTCATCTTGTCCTCATCGGTTTTAAAATTGCGCACATTCTGGTAGTAGCCCGTCACGGCATTATACGCCCCGAAGACTGTCCCTTTGGTGGTTTCCATCTGCTGCGTATCGCTTGCCATCGCATAGCCAAATGCGGCATCACAGGCATTTTTGAATACGCTCGAAAGCTCGTCGTCTGCACCCTTTTTAAGCAGGGCAAGGGTTTCATTGTTCGGGCAGAGGGCGAGCTGTATCAGCTTTTTGACCTGCGCATCTTCCATACGCACTTTAGCCCACTCGTTAAAGATGCCCTCGAGCTGCACCGACAGGTTATCCGCAAGCCCCATGACCCTGTGGGCATCCTCCAACCGCTGCTTTGCATTGGCGGTGTGCCTGATGCGCACCACGTTGGACATATTGCGCAGGGCTGCGTTAAGGGTGTTTTGGCAGACGATGCGGATAGGGGTAAAGGCGGCAGTAATGCTGCCCGAACCGTCGTGCGAGGTGGTCAGAAAAATATACTTTTCGGTAACATCGTCCCCGCTGCCCACACGGATATAGCCGGGCAGCTTGGCAGTAATGAAAATGCGCTCGCCCTGCCCGATAGCCCCTGCGGTCTCGTATAAGATACCGTCCCCGCCCCCTACAATGGCATCAAAAAAGGCAAAGGCATCGGCGTTTTGCACGATTTGGTAATCCTTGCCCACCACGCCAAAAATAGCATTGGTGTCGGTGCGCAGTGTGGCGTACTGGTCAGGTACGGCAAAGTCAAGCCCTGCCGCCTCGGTTTTGGCAAAGAGGGGTGCTTTTACCACTTCATAGTCAAGCCCTGCAAAGGCAATCGCCTCACGGCTTGTAGGGTACTCCTGCACGGTTTGCCCGAGGGCGTGCCATGCTTTTTCCTTTACGCTGAAAAAAGAATATTTTCCAGTCTGTTCGTTGAAATTCAGGTTATGTGCCATGATAATTTGATTTAAAAGTTAAACACTATGTTGGCTGTTCAGAAGGGAAGGTCATCTTCCTCCCCGTTGGGTTGTACCTGCTTCCCTGTTACCTGTGCCGCCACAGGCTCCGCCTTCGGGTGCCTGTCCGCCTGCACCTTATCTGTGGCAGCCCCACCACCGTGAAGCGTGATTTTCGAGGTGTGGAAATTCAGCCCCGCCTTGGCGTTGCCCTCGCTGTCCACCCATGCCCGTGCGCTCACCCGCCCCGAGAGTTCCACAATCGTCCCTTTGGTGAGGTACTGTGCTATGCCTGTGCCTATCCAGTAGGAACAGTCAAAAAATTCGGTCTGCGTAACCCGCTCCCCATTCTTCGCCTTGTAGCTGTCATTGACTGCCACGGAGAAATTCACCACCCGTTTGCCTTCTGACAGGGTGCGCACCTGCGCATCCGCTGTCAACCGTCCTGTAATGTCCATAATCGTAAATGTTTTAGTTTGACACTATTTTAAATCCGCTTCCCCAAATCCCGCATAACATTTTCCAAAAGAAAAAACGGAAAAAAAGAAAGCCAGTTGAAAGCGGGCGGTAAGGGCGCGGAGTGCTATAAGTCCCGGAGGGTGGGCACGCGGGAGCGGGGCCATTATGCGCATGCAGCGCACGCCGCCCGCTAGCTTAGCTGCCCTTTTTGGCCGTTTTCGTATTGGAAATGTTCAGTTTCCAGTATGTTTAAGGCGGTGTATTCCCTTGAAAGTACTAATATTGTGTTTATTAATTTATGTCATATGGAAGTAGAAGTGCCAACGTTCTCAGGAGATTTTTTATGTATTGCTAATATGGATGAGATGGTGTTGACCGCTGTAGCCAGCAGCTATATTGTCGAAGCAAATCGTTATCTGCCCCTGTTTGAATTTCCACATGTGACTGCCCCGAATGTTGTGACCGATGAACGTAATCTTGATCCACATCACATGTCACGATCCAGGGCTCAGGCGTTCAATATTCAGGTTCACAATTGCATTAAACGCTTGCAAACATGTAATAATATAGTCCTGATTGGATTGACGGCAGAGCAAAAAGGATATTTGACTTTCTTGGATAACTATAATGTAATTGAAATAGAGACATATGATGATGTTGGTATATTGTTAGGACCTTTTACAGAAAAAAGTACATTTTTCAAATGTAGAGAGGAAGATGTTCTTGAGGGTTTGTATAATGCAATAACTGATGGGCACCTACTTCAGATCGATGAGCAGGCTGGTGCTTTCTCATTAATGGGGAGAGGCAGCAAAGGTATTGTGGTGCTCGAGAATATTAACAGGGTATCATCTGTGATAGCCGTAAATTATGCGGTTGCGGCAGGGAATGACATAAAGGTCATCGCAGAGCCGGGGATTGGTCACAGGGAAATAAGCAACTTGATAGAAGAATGGCAGGGTGGGAGTCAAAATGCTTACAATGATTTAAGTGCCGCAATATATGAATACGTGCAGGACATAAAGTTTACAGGCTATGAGTACGGAATATTTTTTACGAAAGGCGCACCTTATTCTCTAATTCTTAAAAATATCATCCCATTCTGCCACGTTCACTACCAATTCCATGTTGATTTTTTAGTCTTCAATGCTATATATTTTGAAACCCTCGAGAGGGTGCCTTCGGCAATTGTGTTTTCACCCGAAGAGTTTGATGATGAGGAAACACTATATGTAGTGCAGAAAGCTCAGCAGGCCAACCTTTATGTCAGGAAACTTATAGGTAATGAAGCAACAGTCGCAAATCTGGACAACCACGTCCAGCATTATCCTTATGAATTGTTGCATATATGCAGTCATGGAGGGGAAGTCGAGGGGGTAGCAATAACTGAGGAATTTACCGATCAGGATGGTATTGTCCATGTAGTGGAATACGATGAGGTGCTTAGTCTTGGGCCGGAAGAAGGGGAAGAAAAAATTAAAGTGGCTACAAAAATGCTATGGCGAAAGCTGGACGGTCTGGTCTGGATGAGCGAGGAGCTCAAAGCAAAGGACTATCCCCATTATGTCTATACGGATATGATGAATGCCATTAGGAAAAATAAGGATAAGGACCGGAGCAAGCGGAAGATTGTGCCGAATTCGAGCGCGATAAAATGCGCAGATTTTAATTACCAGGCGATGTTCAATCACATTGGTGCGGGGCATTCCCCGATTATATTTAACAACACCTGCTGGTCATGGTCTGATATTGCGGATTCCTTTTTGGGAGTAGGGGCGCGTACTTATATCGGAACATTGTGGAAGGTGCGCAACGATTTAGCCGCTAGGACAGCTGAGCGGTTTTATGACCATGTATTTTCAACCACTGTCATGTCAGCAATGAGTTATGCAATGGATGTTACCGAAGGTACCGAGAATGAAAATATCTATATTATGTGGGGATTGCCATTTGTGTCACTTAAACCGGCAGCTTCAGCAACAGAAAGCAAGAAACAAGTCCTTAAGCAACTGGTCGTATCAGCAGAACGATGGACAGATAAGCTACAAGTTGTCCAAAAATCTTATCAGAGGGAAACAATATTGGCTATACTTCGGTGGCTTAACCGCCAACTCGTAAAGTATTTTGCGAATGAGTTTCGCGATTTACTACGGGACGGTACGTTTAAAATAAGGCAGTAGGATGGAGATAGTAATGTTTAAACTTAGGGGTTAAACATTTTGATGGGACATAGTATTTTTTAACTTTGGAGGTTCAAGCCAATCTACTTGCGCATCCAGAAAAGCGTGGAGGATAAAAAAGCCAAACATGTCTCAATTTTTACAACTTTCACCTCAAAAGAGCAGAGGACTCGACCGTATTATATTTAACAATGCCCGCAGGTTGTACAAAGATGCTATAATACTTGAAAAGTCCGGCGGTTCATGTTGTAGTGCCAATTCATTATTGATCCTAAGTTCGGAAGAGGCAATTAAAGCCATCCTAGTCCTACTGCATTCTGAGGGATACCGTACATACGGAATGGAAAATGCCAAAAAATTTTTCACCGACCATAGGATGCGGCATCAGCTTGCCAAATTCGTTGAACTTACCGCAGGTATCCTTGAAAGTTTTGCGAAGTATACGGAACAGGAACCTGTAAATCCGATAAAGACACAGAGTAAAGGCTGGAACGACTTTTTGAACGGTATTCTAAGAATCGTCAATGTTGTTGGCCCCGTTATAAAGTCCACTAAGCGGATAGAAATATTAGAAGGGTTTAATACAAATAAAAATAAGGGTTTCTATGTTGATTATTTTGGTGACCCGATAG